>NZ_MDDT01000008.1:0-54656 GCF_001854815.1 Mesorhizobium sp. LCM 4576 | reverse complement strand
CCGGCATGCAGGGCGCGCTGTCGGAATCGGAGACATTTCTAGACTCCTGGACGCTCGTCATGGGCCTGCTCTTCGTCCTTGTCGTGCTGTTCCTGCCCAAGGGCATAGCCGGCGCCGTGGAAACGATCACGGCACGGTTTGAGCGTCGGTGCCCCGCGCCTGCCCAGCAGCCGCAGCGAACCGACGCCGCGGGCGCCGGCACCCACCATCTGGAGAGCCTGCCATGACCAAGGCCGGCGCTCAGCTCGTTGTCGACAAGGCGAAAGTATCCTTCAGCGGCTTTGTAGCCGTTTCTAATCTCACATTGCGTGTGGCGCAGGGCGAGCTTCGCTGCCTCATCGGGCCGAACGGCGCCGGCAAGACCACGGCGCTCGACCTGATCTGCGGGAAGAYGCGGCTCGCTGCCGGCGAGGTGTATTTCCAGGATAAGCCCATCCACCGCTTGAGCGAGCATGCCATCGCCCGCACCGGCATCGGCCGCAAATTCCAGGTGCCGAGTGTCTTTCGCGATCTCAGCGTGCGCGACAATCTCCAGATCGGGCGCTCCGCAAGCCCAGGCGTCTTGTCAAACCTGTTCAGATTCCGACAGAGCCGCGACAAGGCCGATATCGAAAGGCTGGCGGAGCTCGTCGGCCTGGAGGATGAGCTGGGCACGCCGGCGGCGCATCTTTCGCACGGACAGACCCAATGGCTCGAGATCGCGCTCATCCTGGCGCAGAACCCGCTTCTGATCCTGATGGACGAGCCGACCGCCGGCATGACCCAGCAGGAGACGAAGAAGACCGCCGACCTGTTCTGCCGGCTGCGCRGCAAGCACACGCTGATCGTCGTCGAGCACGACATGGGTTTCGTGCGCGACATCGCCCAGACCATCTCCGTCATGCACCAAGGCAAGCTGCTCGCCGAAGGAACGATCTCCGAGAYCGAATCCAACCAGGCGGTGCGCGATGCCTATCTCGGCTCGGGAGGGATCGGCCATGCTTGAGCTTGCCAATGTCGACGGCTTCTACGGACGCAGCCGCGCGCTCCAGTCGGTGTCACTGAGCGTCGGCACGGGCGACTTCTTTTCCGTGTTGGGCCGCAACGGTGTGGGCAAGACGACGCTGCTGCGGACGGTGCTTGGCCTGATGAGCCGCACCACCGGTTCCATCAGGCTGGACGGCGAGGAACTGGTCGACCAGCCCACGCACAAGCGCGCGCTGGCTGGCGTCGGTTACGTCCCGCAGGGCCGCGGCATCCTGCCGGGCTTCACGGTGCGGGAAAACCTCATGGTTGGGACTTTCGCCGCGAAGGGCGGCGGCGGGCGGATCGCCGAGTGGGTGCTGGAACTTTTCCCCATTCTCAAGGAATTTCTCGGCCGCCGCGGTGGCAACCTTTCAGGCGGCCAGCAGCAGCAGCTCGCCATTGCGCGCGCCCTGCTGTCCGAGCCCAAGATCATGCTGCTCGACGAGCCGACCGAGGGTATCCAGCCCAACATCGTCGAACAGATCGAGAATGTGCTGATCGACCTCAATCGCAAGCACGGGCTGACGATCGTCCTGGTCGAACAGAACATCGCATTCGCCCGCCGCGCTTCACAGCGTTTCGCCATCCTCAACAGAGGCAGCGTCGCGGTCAGCGGCCCGATCGGGCAGCTCAGCGATGAGATGATCCACCAGCATCTGGTTGTCTAGATGGACACCGGCAAACCCCAGGAGGAGTAAGACRTGTATCACGGCGATATTTCGAGCAGCAACGACACCGTCGGCGTTGCCGTCGTCAATTACAAAATGCCACGCCTGCACACGCGCGACGAAGTGCTCGCCAATGCCCGCAACATTGCCAAGATGGTCGAGGGGATGAAGGCCGGTCTGCCCGGCATGGACCTCGTGATCTTCCCTGAATATTCCACCCACGGCATCATGTACGACCAGAAGGAGATGTACGAGACCGCCTCGTCGATCCCTGGCGAGGAAACCAAGATCTTTTCCGAGGCCTGCAAGAAATCCCGTGTCTGGGGCGTCTTCTCGCTGACCGGCGAGCGCCATGAGGAGCACCCCAACAAAGCTCCCTACAACACCCTCATCCTGATGAACGACAAGGGTGAGATCGTGCAGAAATACCGCAAGATCATGCCCTGGGTGCCGATCGAGGGCTGGTATCCGGGCGACTGCACCTATGTCTCCGAAGGTCCGAAGGGGATGAAGATCAGCCTCATCATCTGCGACGACGGCAATTACCCGGAAATCTGGCGCGACTGCGCCATGCGCGGCGCCGAGCTGATCATCCGCTGCCAGGGCTATATGTATCCGGCCAAGGAACAGCAGATCCTGATTTCGAAGTCGATGGCCTGGGCCAACAACGTCTATGTCGCGGTCTCCAATGCGTCCGGCTTCGACGGCGTCTACTCCTATTTCGGCCATTCCTCGATCATCGGCTTCGATGGCCGCACGCTTGGCGAATGCGGAACGGAAGAAAACGGCATCCAGTACGCGCAGCTTTCGACATCACTGCTGCGCGACGCGCGCCGCAACATGCAGTCGCAGAACCATCTCTTCAAGCTGCTGCWCCGTGGCTATACCGGCCTCATCAACTCCGGCGACGACACGCGCGGGCACGCTGTGTGTCCGTATAATTTCTACAAGCAGTGGATCACCGATCCGGAAGGCACGCGCGAGAAGGTCGAGGCGCTGACCCGGCAGACTGTCGGCACGCCGGAAAGCCCGATCGAAGGCATTCCCAACAAGGTGGCAGCCCATCGTTGAGCGACGGTCGCTGCCAAGCGCCGCGGCCTGCGAGGGGCCGCGGCGCACCTAGAAAGCATGCCGCCCAAAAGCGCGCAGCGATCTTGGCGGCATACGCAAAGACATGGACTTGTGCCACGCGTTTGGAGATTGAAATGGATCGAGGGACCGGATCCGCCGCGGTAGAAGGCGATGCGTTGGGGGATTTCCGCATCGTTTCCGAGCCTTACTTCCGGCCCGTCGGCAATGAAGTCGCCCTATTCGAAGCCGCCTTCGCATCGCGCATGYCGGTTATGCTCAAAGGTCCGACGGGCTGCGGCAAGACGCGTTTCGTCGACCACATGGCATGGCGGCTCGGCCGGCCGCTGATCACCGTCTCGTGCCACGAGGACATGACCGCCTCCGATCTCGTCGGTCGCTACATGCTCGATGCCGACGGCACGGTCTGGCACGACGGACCGCTGACGCTCGCCGTCCGCTCCGGCGCCATCTGCTATCTCGACGAGATCGTCGAGGCCCGCCAGGACACCACGGTCGTCATCCATTCGCTGACGGACGACCGCCGCATCCTCCCGCTGGAGAAGAAGAACGAGGTGCTCAAGGCACACCCGGACTTCCACCTCGTCATCTCCTACAATCCTGGTTACCAGAGCGTGCTGAAAGACCTCAAGGAATCGACCAAACAGCGCTTTGTCGCCATAGCCTTCTCCTATCCCGAGCAAGCGGTCGAGACCGAGATCGTCGCGAACGAGGCCGGCGTCGATCGGCCGCTGGCGCAGACCTTGGTTCGGATTGGCCATCGCGCCCGCAACCTGAAGGGACACGGACTGGAGGAAGGCGCTYCGACCCGCATGCTGATCAACGCCGGTCTGCTCGCCCGCCGCGGCATTCCGATCGACGAGGCCTGCGAAGTCGCCCTGGTGCTGCCGATCACCGACGACCCCGACATGCGCGACGCGCTGAAGTCCGCCGTCGCCGCCTGCATTTGAGCGTCATGGCCAGCCTTGTGCAAACACCGGCGCGGCACGACGCGACCGATGAGGAAATCTTGCAACGGCAATTGGCTGACGCGTTTCCCGGCGATCTTCATCAGGCCTGGATACGCGCCTGCCGGCGCCTGTCCGGGGCGGGCTATGGCGAGGGGGTCACCGACGCCTATGTCCGCTTGTCGCCCCAAATCGCGCGCCTGGTCTCGCCGCAGACGGCCGTCGATCTCGCCGGCGTCGTCTCGGGCGTTGCCATCCGCGCGGGGCGAGCCGCGGCGGCGCTGCTGCCCGAACAGGCGCTCGCCGCCGCCGAGACTGTCGGGCGGGACGGCTTTCCCCGCTGGCTGCTGCTCGTGGAATATGTCAGCAACAGCGCGCCGGAATCGTTGGCGCTCTTGTTCGCCCATATGCCCCAGCTGCTGCTCCAGGTCGGGCTGGAGGGCCTGGAATCATGGACCCGCATCGGCATACGTATGGCCGAAGGAGATCGGGAAAGACGCCTGCGTTTCTTCCGGCTTGACGACCCCTCCGCCATCCGATGGCTGCAGCGGGCCAGCGGCCAGATCGGCTTTGCCGATATGGAAGCAAAGCTCAGGCCCTTTCTCACGGCGCTGTGGGGCGACAGCCCGCCACTTCGCGAGACGCCTTCCAACGCGCACGAGCAGGCGCGACGGCGCGCCGGCTTCGACGGCAGCGTGGTCCGCCTGCCCTCATCCTTCCCCGGCTTCCAGTCCGCCGATGCCGAGCGCCTTTACCGCGCGGCGGTCGCCCACATCGGCGCTCATCTGCGCTTCACGCGCGAACGCTTTCCCGTCGGCGGCCTCAAACCGGCGCAGATCGCGCTGGTATCGCTGATCGAGGACGCTCGCGTCGAGCAGCTCGCAATTCGTGAACTGCCCGGGCTTGCGCGACTGTTCCTGCCTTTTCACACCGTGCAGCCATCGAGCGCCGTCACGGCGCCGGCCCTTTTCGCGCGGCTGGCGCGCGCGCTCGCCGATCCATCCTACGAGGATCCGAACCCGTGGATCGCCAAGGCGCGCGAGGCCTTTTTACGGGAAGACCCGCATGACCAGCAGCTCAGCCGGCGGATCGGCAACCTGCTTGGCAACGATCTCGGCCAGATGCGGATCCAGTTCGACCCCAGGAACTATGTCGTGCAGCCGCCGTATCGCGACGACAATCTCGGTCTTTGGGATTTCGGCGATGACGACAGCCAGGCCGAGGATGCCGAACAGGTCCTGTCGTCGGCGCGCATCCGGCAAGAGGAGAACCACGAGCGCCCCGACCGCATTGAGCAGGAGAGCAGGCCGGACGGCGAGGCGGGACGCGTGCAGATCGAACCTTTGAGCATGGGAGGCGTGCTGGTGGCGCGCTATGGCGAGYTCGACTACGTGACCGGCCGCGAACAGCCGGACTGGGTGTCAGTCAAGGAATATCCCGCAAATGCGGCAACGGCCGCGCAGGTGGCGCGGCTGCGCGAGAAGCGCGGCGACCTTGCCGATAGGGTCACCGCGTTGATTCGTTCGGCCAGGGTCAGCCGTGCTGAACGCCTGCGGCGGCAATCGGAGGGCGAATTCCTCGACATCGATGCCTGCATCGATGCCGCGATCGCGCGTCGGATCGGGGAGACGCCGAGCCCGCGCATCCATGGCCGCTACGAGCGGCGCAGCCGTGACCTGTCGGTGCTGCTTTTGCTGGACGTTTCGCAATCGACCAACGATCGCGTCGCCAACGGGCGCCGGACCGTGCTCGACATCGAGCGCCAGGCCGCGGCGCTGCTGTCGCAGGCTATGTCCGGTCTCGACGATCCCTTCGCGATCGCCGCATTCTGTTCCGATCGTCGCGAGGACGTGCGCTATACACGGATCAAGGATTTCAGCCAGCCTTATGACAGCTTGGTCGAGGCGCGGCTGGCGGGGCTGCAAGGCAGCTTTTCGACCAGGCTCGGCGCCGCCATCCGGCACGCTGGCGCCGACCTCGCGACACAACGCAGCTACAGGCGACTGCTTCTCGTCGTCAGTGATGGCGAGCCATCGGACATTGATGTCGAGGACCGTCGCTATTTGGTAGAAGATGCGCGCAAAGCGGTGCAAGGTCTCAGCCGTCTTGGCGTCAACACATTCTGTGTCGGGCTGGATTCCAACGCCGAATCCTATCTGGGCCGCATCTTTGGCCAGAAGAACGCCTTCAGCATCGCCACGATCGACCGACTGACCGACCTGCTGCCCAAGCTGTACCTGGCGCTCGGAAGATGACCACGACCGTGCCGCGCGTCGAAAATCGAACATCGTGAGGGGTCTTGAGGAGGCGTTTACTTCATCGCGCGCTCGGCGGGCATCCGCGAGAATGACAGGATAGCCGCCTAGAGAAACGCGATAAAATTTGCCCAGCCGCGACTTGCGCGCCGAAAAAGTAGGCAAATTCAGCCATTTGCGGAGACTGAAGCGTAGAGGCTTCGGCGGAAGGAACTGTGGGGATGGTGCCCAGAGGCGGAATCCAAGTAAAGAAAATCCTATTTTGCTTTCAGATGTTTAGGGGAAGGTCAACCGCGGGTGCTACCAACAGAAATACCAACAAAATATTTCTGTGGATAGGTTTGGTTCCCGAATAGGACCTGTCAGTCCCTTGCCATTGAATTTAGATGGCGCGCGTGATCGAGCCAGAGGTTTCGCTACTCCCGATCCCTCAGGCAGCGTACACGGTAGCTCTTGAGATCGGCGGGTAGCGCCAAGCGAGGGTCGTTGTACGCTTCGTAAGTGTCCGGTCGGTCGGTGCTGCGCCGGTCATCAGCAGGCATGGGGTGGAACTCATGGAACGGCAGCCGCCTCCACTCTGTCATATCCATTGAGCTTGTATAGCAGCGCGGAGACTAACCAGCTGAAACCGAAAATTCCGACGACGACGTAGCTGAAGCTGCTCAGACTGCCGTTGATGCTGCCGACGACATACCAGATTCCACCCTGCAAACTGAGTTTGTCTCCGATCAGGCCCAGTGCTTCAATGCCGCCGATGAATACGGCGACGACCACTGAAGCGGCGGTGATCGTCATGTTGTACCACAGCTTGCGCATCGGGTTGACGAAGGCCCAGCCATAGGCGCGGGTCATCATTACGCTGTCTGTGGTGTCCATAAGGGACATGCCAGCGGTGAACAGGGCCGGGAAGACCAAAATAGTCCAGCACGACAAGCCGGCTGCCGCTTGCGAGGCGGAGATGCCCAGAAGCCCGATCTCGGTCGCGGTGTCGAAACCGAGGCCGAACAGGAAGCCGACCGGATACATGTGCCAAGAGCGCGTGACGACGCGAAACACCGGCCGGAAAATCCGGGCGAGGAATCCGCGACCGGTGAGCAGCGCCTCAAGATCCTCTTCAACGATGGGCTCACCGCGCCGCACGCGCGAAAAGGCCTGCCAAATGCCTTTGAGGATGAAGAGGTTTGCCATGCCGATRGCAATCAGGAACAARGCCGAGACGSAGGTTCCGATCACGCCGCCCACGTCGTGGAATTCATCGAGCCGGCCTTGAAACGCCGCGGCGGTGGCGGCCATGGCGATGGAGGCCGACACGACAATGGAAGAATGTCCGAGCGAGAAGAAGAACCCGACCGAAAAGGGTGCCTTTGCCTCCTGCACAAGCTTGCGCACAACATTGTCGATTGCCGCGATGTGATCGGCATCAAAGGCGTGGCGAAGCCCGAAGGTGTAGGCGAGCAGGGCCGTGCCGAGCAGAGCAGGGCGATCCGAGAAAGCGATCCAGGCCCAGGCCCAAGCGAAGATGTTGGCCGCTATCATGAGGGCACAAGTCAGTGCCACCTTGGACCGGAGCAGCCCCGGTCGATCATCGAAAGGATTGGGTATCACGCTTTAAGGTTCCCCCGAGTGGCTTGTCGCGCAACGAAAACCAGGACCGCAAAACATCAATCTGCGGCAATGCCGATTRCCAGTCGCGGCCGCTGCCTATCCGCAGTGTCCGGCGCTGTTCGCGGCAGCGTCTTTCACCGGCGCCGCCGATGGCCGGCCGATAGATCCGGCATGGCTGCGCAGCCAGTCGTACCAAAGGTCCATGCCTTCGCCGGTCCGCGCTGACACAGCGATCGCAGTGATCGCCGGATTGACCGTGCGCGCATTGGCGATGGCGGTGTCGAGCATGAAATCGACATAGGGCTGGAGGTCGGTCTTGTTGACGATCATCAGGTCGGCCGCTCGGAACATGTGCGGATATTTGAGCGGCTTGTCCTCCCCCTCGGTTACCGACAGYACGATCACCTTTGCATGCTCGCCGAGGTCGAACAGCGCGGGGCAGACGAGATTGCCGACATTCTCGATGAGCAGCATCGCGCCTGCCGGTGGCTTCAGCTCCTCGAGACCCTGCGCGACCATGTCGGCCTCCAGGTGGCATCCGGTTCCGGTGTTGACCTGGACCGCCGCAGCCCCCRCGGCCCGAATCCGCTCGCCGTCATTGGCGGTGGCCTGATCCCCCTCGATGACGAAGATCGGGATCTCGTCCTTCAGGTCGTGGATGGTGCGTTCCAGCAAGGTGGTCTTGCCTGCGCCGGGCGAGCTGACGATGTTCAGCGCCAGGATCTCGCGCCCTTCGAACCAGCCTCGGTTGCGCGCGGCCAGCTTGTCGTTCTTGGCCAGCAGGCGGGCCTCCAACTCGACCACCGTCGTCCCATGCCCATGATGATGGTCGTGGTGATCATGCAAGCCGTCGTGATGATGGTGATGGTCATGGCCGTGCGGATGGTCGTGGTCGTGGGGGCTGTGGCCGTGCTCATCGTCGTGATGGCCGTGGCCGTGATCATGGGAACGCGAATGGGGGTGTTCATGTTCATGATCATGGTGATGGTGGCCGTGGTCGTGCGGATGGGCATGGACATGGTCGTGGTCGTCGCCCACCGGCCGGACCTGGCCGGTCTGGAGATTCAGTATCCGTGCGTCGGYATTCGAGCCGCATCCACAGGTCGCGCACATCAGGCAGCCTCCTCRAGTTCCATTTCCCTAATCTTCAGTTCATCGCCCGCCAGCCGTTCAAGATGGCGCGAGCCGCAGCCGCAGGCTTGGTATAGCGTCGATGTCTCGAACTCGTCGCCGCAGTCGAGACAGCAGCAGCGGCTGGCGATCTCCCTGATATCGAGGCGGGCGCCGTCGAGCGCGGTCCCTTTTGAAACGACATCGAAGCAGAAGTTCAGCGCCTCTGGGATGACCCCGGCCAGCCGGCCGACATCGAGCGTGACGCGTCTCACCCGCCGGCCGTTCGCCGCCTCCTCGACGATCGAGACGATGTTTCGCGTAATACCGAGCTCGTGCATGGCGCGCCTCAGCAAATCCGCGGCAGTTGCTCGCCGACGAGCATGTCGACGATACGCCTGCCGCCGAACGCGGTCTGCATTGTCACGCGTCCCTGCTCCCCCGCATGGGCGTAGCCGACGAGCATGGCGCATGCGCCGAGCGGGTGCRCGCGCATCGCGGCCAGCGCGGCATCAATCTCGGCCGGCGGAACCGCGAGGACGATCTTGCCTTCGTTGGCGAGGTAGAGCGGGTCGAGGCCGAGTATCTCGCAGAAGCCGCGCACCTCCTCGCGTAGCGGCGTGGCTGCCTCGTCGATCTCGATAGCGACGCCCGATGCCTCCGCCATCTCATTGAGCACGGTGGCGATGCCGCCGCGCGTCGCGTCGCGAATGGTGCGCGTCGCTGGGGCTGCCTTCAGAACGGCGTCGAWCAGGCCGTGCAGCGGCGCGCAATCGCTCTCGATCTCGGTTTCGAGGGAAAGGTCGCCTCGCGCCGCCAGGATCGCCGCACCGTGGTCGCCGAGAAGCCCGTTGACCAGTATGCCGTCGCCCGGTCTGATGCTGYCGATCGCAAGCTCGACGCCGGCGGGGATCACACCCACGCCCGTCGTGGTGATGAACAGCTTGTCACAGGCGCCGCGCTGCACGACCTTGGTGTCACCGGTGACGATCGTGACGCCAGCGCGCCGCGCTGCCGCAGCCATCGACTGCGCGACCCGCCGCAGTTCCTCGATTTTCAGGCCTTCCTCGATGACGACCGCGCAGGACAGATAAAGCGGCTTCGCGCCGCCGACGGCAAGATCGTTCACCGTGCCGAACACGGCCAGCTTGCCGATGTCGCCGCCCGGGAAGAACAGCGGATCGACGACGAAGGAATCCGTCGTGAAGGCAAGCCGGTCGCCATGGGCGGCCAGCGCGGCGAGATCGAAGCGCGCCTGATCCTCAAGGGCCTGCGACGTGTCGGTGGCGAAGGCACTGACGAAGACGTCGTCGATCAGATCCTTCATCGCCTTGCCGCCGCCGCCATGGGCAAGCGTGACGGCGGGCACGTGGATGCGGCCGAGCTTGCGGGGAGGGGGGGACATGATGTTCATGACGCGGCTGTGGCGGCTTCGGTGGGAGCCTGCCGCTTGACGCCRCCATACTGATAGTAGGCGGCGCAGGCGCCCTCCGGCGAGACCATCAGCGCGCCGAGCGGCGTCTCCGGTGTGCAGAGTGTGCCGAACACCTTGCACTGCCACGGCTTGAGCACGCCCTTCAGCACCTCGCCGCACTGGCAGGACTTCGGGTCCGCGATCTTGATGTTGGGTACCGAGAACTTCCGCTCGGCGTCGAAGCGCGCATATTCATCGCGCACCCTCACACCGGAATGGTCGATGGAGCCCAGCCCGCGCCATTCGAAGAACTCGCGCAGTTCATAGACCCTCGCCACGGCGGCCAGCGCCGGATCATTGCCGGCTTCCGGCACGATGCGCGTGTACTGGTTCTCGATCTCGGCGCGGCCCTCGCTGATCTGCTTCAGGATCATCCAGATCGATTGCAGCACATCGAGCGGCTCGAAGCCGGCGACGACCATCGGCCGCCTGTAGAAGTTGGCGATGAACTCGTAAGGAGCGATGCCGATGACCATCGAAACGTGGCCGGGCCCGAGAAAGCCGTCGAGATGTAGATCCGGACTGTCGAGGATCGCCTTGATGGTCGGCACGATGGTTATGTGGTTGCAGAACACCGAAAAATTCTCGATCCCGTCGGCCTCCGCCTGCAAGACGGTCAGGGCGGTGGACGGCATGGTGGTCTCGAAGCCGAGGCCGAAGAAGACCACCTCGCGGCCGGGGTTCTTGCGCGCCAGCGCCAGCGCATCCATCGGCGAATAGACCATGCGCACGTCGGCGCCGTCGGCCTTGGCTTGCATGAGGCTCTTGCGCGAACCCGGCACGCGCATGGCATCCCCGAATGTCGTGAAGATCACGCCGGGCTGTTCGGCGATGGCCACGCAGTCATCCACCCGTCCCATCGGCAGGACGCAGACCGGGCAGCCCGGCCCATGCACCAGTTCGATAGCGGGCGGCAGCATGCCCTCCAATCCGTAGCGGAAGATCGAGTGGGTATGCCCGCCGCACACTTCCATGATGTTCAGCGGCCTGTGCCTGGTCGTCTCGATCCGGTCGCACAGCTTCTCGATCTCGCGCACCAGTGTCGCCGCTTTGTCGCGGTCGCGGAATTCGTCGGCGAATTTCATTGGACTTTTTCCTTCCTGGCCGCGGAGCCGCGCTCATCTGCGAGCAGCGTGTGCACGAGGTCCCACATGATGTGGTAGGCGGCGACATGGCATTCCTGGATGCGGTGGATCGAGGTCGAAGGCACGATCAGGCAATGGTCGACCGCGCCGGAGGACTTCATCTTGCCGCCGTCGCCGCCCGTCAGCCCGATCGTGGCGACGCCCATCTCTCTGGCCTTGACGAAGGCCGCGATCAGGTTCTGCGAGTTGCCGCTGGTCGAGATGCCGATCAAGGCATCCCCTTTGCGCGCATGCGCGACGAGCTGGCGCACGAAGACATGATCGAAGCCGAGATCGTTGCCGACGGCCGAGATCATGGCGAGGTCGGCAACAAGGTTGGTCGCGGCGAGCGCCGGGCGGCCCGCCGTCACCGGATGGACGAACTCCACCGCGACATGACTGGCGTCGCAGCTCGACCCGCCATTGCCCATGGAAAAGAGCTGCCCGCCCCTATTGTAGACGTCGGCCAGCGTATGCGCAGCCGCCACGAGGATCTCGGCCTGGCCGCCGAAGAACGCCTCGTTCGTCTCGCGCGAGTCGCGGGCCTTCTCCGCAACCGAATGCAGCAGGGCAGCCTGCAGCTTGGCGGGGTCCTGCGTTTTTCCGTGAAGAAAGGGGTAGAGCCCGCTCAATGTGCCTTCGTTCGACATCGCCAATCTCCTTCCCTAATGGACGGCGGATGCGCRCATCGCCTCGATTTCGGCCTGCGCCTCGCCGAGCTCTGTAAGGATTTTCAACGTTTCGGCGGCTTCGTGTTCATCGATGCGGCTCATCGCGAAGCCGACATGGACCAGCACCCAGTCGCCCACGCAGCTTTCCACCGGGTGCTCGGTATCGACGATGCAGGCGATGTTGATCTGGCGCCGGACGCCGCTGACATCGACGGTCGCGAGTTTACGCCCGGCGTCGTCGATCCTTATGATMCGTCCTGGAATACCGAGACACATGGGTTTCCTCCTTCTTGCCGGGTTGTCCCGGCGTCCATGCAATGCGCTGCGGCAATTGCTGCCTGGCCGAGCGCGACGCCGCCGTCACCGGCGGGCACCTCGGCGTGGGTAAGGACTTCGAATTCCTTCTCCTCGAGGCGGCGTGTCGTCTCTTCGAGCAGGACCCGATTGTGGAAGCAGCCGCCGGAGAGGGCGACCGTTTCGAAGCGCGGGCCGGTCTCGCCGTCGCGGCGCGCGAGTTTCAAAGCCATCGCGACAAGCACGTTCGCCAGCCCCTTATGGAACCGCGCCGCCATCACGCCGACGGGCGTCCGCAGGACGAGATCGCCCAGGATCGCATTCCACATCGCGACCGGCTCGACATACGGGAGGCCGCTGCCTTTCAGATTGGGGATGGCGAGCGGATAGGCGAGTTCATCACCCTCCTCGACCATGGTTTTCCGGCAGACCATCGCCTCCAGGCGCATCGCGGCCTCGCCCTCATAGGCTTGGCGTTCGAAACAGATGCCGAGGGCGGCGGCTACGGCGTCGAACAGCCGGCCGCATGACGATGCCGGCGGAGAGTTGACGCCGCCCTTGATGATGGCGTCGAGCGTGGCGCGCGGCTTGCCGGCAAGCGCCCGGAAGATTTCGAGTTCGCCGAAATTCATCGCAAACTGCGCCCAGCCCATCTCGGCCATCAAATGGGCGTAGAGGTTGCGCCAGGGCTCGCGCGAGGCCTGCGCGCCGCCCGGCATGGCGACCGGCTTGAAGGTTCCCAGCCTCTCGAAGCGGCGGTAGTCGCAAAGCAGGAATTCGCCGCCCCAGATCCCGCCGCCCCGCATATCGGTGCGCGCGCCGAAACCCAGGCCATCGAGCGCGATGCCGAGCACGGGCGGCGCGTCCAGAGGTCTGCCGTTCTCGGCGAGGCAGGCGGCTATGTGCGCATGATGATGCTGCACCTCGACAAGCGGGAGCTGCTGTGCCTGCGCGCGCTCCCGCGCCAGCTTGCCCGAGACATATTCGGGGTGCATGTCGCAGGCCAAGGCCTGTGGCTGGTGGTCGAACAGGTCGCGAAAAAGCGCGAGGTTCTTGCGATAGTCGTCGAAGGTCGCCGCGTCCTCGAGGTCGCCCTGATGCTGCGAGAGAACCGCGCGCCCGTCCTTGACCAGGCAAAAGGTCGCCTTCATCTCCGGGCCGAAAGCGAGGATCTGCGGTGCCGTCTCGAACCCCCGCGGCAGGCGGATAGAGGCGGGCGCGTGGCCCCGCGCGCGGCGCAGCAGGCGGACCTTGCCGGCAGTGAGGCGCACGACGCTGTCGTCGACGCGGTTGGCGATGTCGCGGTCATGGATCAGGGCGAAGGGCGCGATCGTCCCGAGCCTTGCCGCTGCCTGGGCGTCATCCGTCACCTGYGGCTCGTCGGAAAGGTTGCCGCTGGTCATCACCACCGGCCGGCCCATGCGGCGAAACAGAAGCACATGCAACGGTGTCGAAGGTAGCATGAAGCCGAGGGTCGAGATGCCCGGCGCCACGCTTTCGGGCAGGTACTGCGGGCCTGGGGCATCGAGCAGGACGATTGGCGCCGCGGCCGAGCGCAGCGCCTGCTCTTCCTCGGAGGAGACCGCGCAGTATTTGCGGATCACGTCCATGTCCCGTGCCATCAGCGCGAAGGGCTTCCGGTCGCGGCGCTTCAATTGCCGTAGCCTGGCGACGGCCTCGGCGCGCGTGGCGTCGCAGGCCAGCTGGTAGCCGCCAAGCGCCTTGATCGCGACGATCTCGCCTTTCCGGATCAGGCTCATCGCCGCATCGACATCGTCCAGCATCGAGTGCTGCTCGTAGCTCACCGCGCGTCCGTCGAAACGGACCAGCCTGGCCTTTGGCCCGCAGGCGTGGCAGGCGATCGGTTCGGCGTGGAAGCGCCGGTCGGCCGGCTCGCTATATTCGGCGGCGCAATCGGCGCAGAGTGGGTACGGCGCCATGGTCGTCGAGGCACGGTCGTAGGGAATGCCTCTCACGATGGTCAGTCGCGGGCCGCAATGCGTGCAATTGGTGAAGGGGTAGCGATAGCGGYGCGAGAACGGGTCCAGCACTTCGGCCGCGCAAGCGGCGCAAATTCCGGCGTCGGGCGATATCTCCGTGCGGGCTTCGCCCGCCGCGCTTTCGACGATCCTGAAGCCTTCGTCCAGCCGTCCGACGAATGGAGAAAGCTCGATCGCCTCGATCGCCGCCAKGGACGGCGGCTCACCGCGCAGTCGCTCGACCAGACGTTCGATTTCGCCGCGCGGCCCGCTTACCCGGATCAAGACCCCTTCGCCATCGTTAAGCACCTCGCCGTCGAGGCGGTATTCCCGGGCAAACCGCCATACCGTCGGGCGGAAACCGACACCCTGCACCCGCCCGCGCACGCGGATCTGCAGGCTGTCCCGCCGGTCTGCGATGTCGCGGGCGAGCATCGCCGTCATGGCGCGGCCTCCCAAAGCAGCACACGGTTGTTTCCTGTGTCGGCCACGGCGACTAGGTCGCCGCGGACCGCTACGGCAAAGGGCCAGCATAGACTGTCGCGCGTGGCGGCCTTCCAGCGGTTGTCGCCCTTGGCGCCGAAACCGTCCTGGCCGGCGAGGGCGGTCGCCGGCGCATCCATGTCGATGTCCGCGAGCGGGAAACCGACGAGCCGCGAATTCGCGGTGTCGGCGCATATCAACGTGCCGTCCCGAACCGCAATTCCGTAGGGCATCTGCAAGGCCCGCTCGGTCGGATCATAGGCGGCGCGATTGTGATCGAGCTCCTCGAAATGCTTCTGGCCCAGGATGAGGCTGGCCGGCGCGCCGTCGGCATTGGGCATGCCGTTCCAGGCCATGATGCGGCTGTTTCCGGCGTCCGCGACGAAGATCCTGCCACCGGCCATAGCGATCGCATGGGGCCAGCGCATGCCGACGGCGCTCGCTCCGGTTCCAGCATTGTCGTCGCGCCCGATCATGTCCGGCTGGCCCAGCACAAGGTCCGCGGGCTGGCCATTGCGCTCGGGGAGGGAGTTCCAGACCAGGACGCGGCGGTTGCCGGTGTCGGCGACGAAAAGGCGTCCGTCCGAGATCGTCACGCCGTAGCACCAGTTCAGCGTGTCCGGGCCGGCCTGCCGGACGCCGCGATTGGCAAGGCCGCCGTTGAAGTCCGGCTGCCCGAGCACAAGGTCCGCCGGCTGATTGGAGATTTCCGGCAGCGAGTTCCAGATCAGGACGCGGTGGTTCCACGCGTCCGCCACGGCCAGCATATGGCCATCGCTGGCGATGCCTGTCGGCATGTTCAACGTCGCCGGTCCCGGCCCGCCTTTCGCGTTTCGGCCTTCCGCGAAGAAGTCCGGCTGGCCGATGACAAAGTCCGCTGGAGCGTTGTCGGCCCGCGGAATCCGACGCCAGCCGAGCAGCCGATGGTGACCGGTGTCCGCCACCAGGAGGGGGCCGTCCGGTCCGGCGAGGCAAACGCCGCGCGGCCCGAACAATGTCGAGCGGCCGGGCGCGATCGGCACCGGCAGTCCGTTGGCGGCGACATGGTCGCCGAGGATGATCCTGGCACCGGCCGGGTCGAGCAGCTGTGCTGCCGAYGACGCATGCGCCCATGCCGGCCGGAAGGCGGATGCCAGGGCGACGCGCGTCATTTGGCGAGTCTCACCTCGACGCGGTTGCCGATGACCTTGACCATGTGCGGCTGGAGCTGCACTTCGGGAGCGGTGAGGCACTCGCCGGTCGCAAGATCGTAGCGGAAGCCGTGCCACGGGCAGGTCACTATGCCGTCCTCGACCTCGCCGCCATCGATCTCCAGCCCGAGATGGGCACACGCGTTCTGGAAGCAGGAGACGACCGCGCCCTGGCGAGACAGGATGACGTTCTCCCCGCCGACGATCCGCGTGGTGATGCCGCCCTGCGGGATCTCGTCGAGCCGGCAGACAAGGTGCCAGCCATCCACGGCGCCAAGGGCAAACGGACTGACGAAACGTACGCTGTCGTTGGAGYCGCCGCCGGATCCCTTGAGCTGAAGAATGTCGGTGATCTCCGGGCAGGCTTCCTCAACGGCCTTCTTGACGCCTGCATGGAAGGTCAGCGCGGAGGCGGGGCATCCGTCGCAGGCGCCGGTGAAGCGGACCTCTATGGCGGGCGGACGTATCGAAACGAGCTCGACATCGCCGCCATGGGAGGCGAGCATCGGCYGCACGCCATCGAGCGCTGCCTCGACCCGCTCGCTCAGGCTCGGCTTCAGGATGTTGTGACGCCGCAGCACGGCGTAGACGATCTCGTCCGCGACCGCGGTCTTCATGGCCTGCATCGCCGCCGGATCGGCTTTCAGAGCGCGGATCAGACGGCGAAATGCCTCGCCCTGCAGTTCCTCTATCGATCGCCGGTAGGCGTCCACGGCGGCGCGCTGCRTCTCGTCCCAGGAAGTGAAAAGTGCTTCCAGCCGCTCGATGTCCCCGACGTATCCGGCAAGCGTCTCGCGATGGGTCGGAACGAGATCGACGGCGTTCATTTCCTATCCTACCGATACCGCAGGTCCTTGAAGAGGTATGGCTGCAGGGCGCCGCCCACGAGGCCGGCCACCGCCGCGGCGGCGACCACCGGGACACCGAGCTTGGCCAGGATGAGCAGCAAGGCGGCCGTGACCAGCGCACCGATCGCCGTCTGCCTGTAGACCTTGGCGGGCTCCGCAAAGAGCTTGCCCTTGAGGAACAGAAGGATCGAGCTTTTCGCCATTTCCCACATGATTGAACCTCACCCGATAAGCGCCAGCAGGACCAGGCCGACAATGATGCCAGCCACGCCGCCCACCGGCCCGTAGAAGCTGCCCATCATCGCCGCCAGCTGGTTTCCGATCGCCTTGYCGCCGGTAGCGATGCCGCCGATGGCGCCGCCTATCCCGGACGTCACGATGCCGGCCACCAGGGCCAGTGCCGCTCCGCCTGYAGTCAGTTCAACACCTGTCACGTCGTGCTCCCTGTYGTCCTCAGTTGAGATGATGCCGGACGGTCCCGGCCAGGCCGTCGGATGTCGCGGGTGGCGCCGAAAGCAGCTCGCGGTCGATCTGTTCGCAGGCCTCCGCCACGATGCGCGCCTTGTCCGTCTCGCCGGCGCTCATGAATATCTCCCGACATTCACGATAGTATTCGCGCGCTGCCGTCAGGTTGGCGCGGTTGCCGTCACCCGGCTGCGCGGGATCGTCGGGAAGGTTCCACAGGCAGTTCGCCTTATTGGCGATGGTGTTGGCGTATTCCAGCGGCATGGCCGCGCGGGTTCGCACCTTGAGCGCCTCGTCATAGGCGTCGAGCGCCCGCAGATTGTTTTCCACCACATGACTCGACGAGGCATATTGCAGCGCGTTGCCGAGGTTGTTCTGCAGCATCGCGTATTCGGCGGGATGGTCGATCAGGCTGACGCTCTTCAGCCCTTCCTCGAAAGCCTGCACGGCCAGCGCCTCGCGCATCCTGGCGCGACTGTCGGTGAAAGGCATGGACAGGAAGGCGGTCGCCAGGTTGTTTTGCAGGATGGCGAATTCCTTCGGGTACCTCGCGCGGTCGAATGTCCGCAGCGCCCGCTGATAGGCGGAGATGGCGTCGGTGATGCGCGCCCTGTTCAGGCCGACGAGATTGTGGATCGCCAGCCCGAGATTCATCTCCGCTTCCGCCAGTTCTTCCGGCCGGCCGAGATCGGCGAAGTGCCTGATCGCGCGTTCCAGTTCGGTCCGCGCCTTTTCAAGAGCTTCGGCGCCCCCCTCCGGCAGGGCCAGCAGGGCGGTGGCGCGGCGAGCGGCGATGCGGGCGCCGAGCAACCGCTCGCCGGTCGGACAGATGGCTCCGGCCCGATCGTAGAGATCAATCGCGGCTTCGATCTGGTCGGGGGATTTCGGGCGCTGCTGAAAACCCATCGCGATCTCCATCAGCATCTCGGCCCGTTCCTGGGGCGAGGCCAAAGGGTCGTCCGCAGCCGCCAATGCGGCGCGCACTTCCTCCTCCACGCGAGACTGCCTCACCCGATATCCTCCCATGCTGYTTGGCTGCAGCTCTATGGGGGTCGGATGCTAGCAGCTTTTTGTATGTTGTCTACTTGAATTACGAAGTGTAAACTTAGTATGCAAAAAATGCACCCCGGCCGACCAATCCGCCCTGAGCTTTGTCCCARGTCACCTCGATTTCCCGGTCGTTCTCGTCGGCAATCCCGCTTGCGCGAAAGAAGTCGGGCGCGTGCGCGACCCGGTCGCCAGCCAGGTTCTTGCGTTTCAGGATATAGCCGCCGGCCTGCGCCAGCCGCACCGGCAGGATGAGAAGGTCGCTGTCGCGCCGGATCAGGACGATCCCGCTGATGCCATCGAAATATCGCTCATAGTCTTCGGCGGACACGTGCAGGCCGCCGCGGCTCACGCGAACCATGAAGCCGCCTGCGTTCATCCGGGTCGATCCGTCCGGCGTTCAGCGACGATCCGTTCGATACGGCTGGCCACCGACAATGCGGCCGCCGCGACGCTCGGACTGAGGTCCGTCCCGAAATCCAGATGCTCCGCCTCGATCAGGAACACGGTGACGTCCTGCGGGAAGGCTGCGCCAAAGATCCGCCGGCCGGCATGAAGCGCGGCATCCCAGCGGAAGTCGTGGAGATTGAGCCCTGGCGTATAGGGGCGCTCCAGTTCGCGGCCTGGAACTTCGTAGACGGCGCCGGCTTCGACGCCGGTGCGGGCCGCGTCCACCAGGACCAGCGATGTGCAGCCGCGAGCCGCGAACATGACGGCCATGCCGTCGGTTCCGGCATCGAGCAGCTTGACGCCGGGCCCTTCCAGGCCGCCGGCGCGCAGCGCGCGGATCACCTCCGGCCCGACACCATCGTCCTGCCTGTTGAGGTTGCCGCAGCCGACGATCGCGATCATGCCCGCCGGCCCGTCATATCCGCCACAGGCGGCACGACCACTCCGCCTCGACCGGCACCGCGAGTTCGGGAAGCTCGCAGAACCTCCGGTGGACGAGATAGTACATGCAGCTCTCACATGCCTGCCCTATCCCCTGATGCTCGACGGGGCGCAAGGTGAAGCCCGCGATCACGAGTTTCGCCGCCAGATCGTTTCCGGCCGCCCGCAGGCGGGCAATGACGGCGAGCACATCCTCGTGGCTGTCGGCCCGTGGAAAAGCTTCCGTGTCCGGCGATCGGGTCAGCAGCGTCTCGATGGTTTCACGCAACTGACCGTCGTCAATGGTCGTCATCGCAGCCTCCGTCCAGAGCACGCCTGCGCAAGGGCACGTCAGATGCGCCAGAGCCGGCACCACCAGTCCGCGTCGACAGGCACCGCAAGCTCCGGCAAGTCGCACCATTCCCGGTGGACGAGGTAGTACATGCATTCCATGCAGCGCTGCTTGTCGGGCCCGTAGGGGTGGTCGACAAAGCCGCTGATGACCATCTTGCCCTGGACGTTGTTCGGATCGAGCTTGCGCAACTCGTCCAGAATCGCGGCGAACTCCTTTTCGGTTTCCRGAAAAGGCTCGGTCTGCGTCTCGAGGCCCGACCTCATCAGCTGCGCCATCTTGCGCAGCAGGGCGTGCTGTTGCTCATTGTTCATCGGCTACCGTCCCCGACATTTGTGCAGCGGGCCGGCCGTCGGCGAGGCAGACGACCGGGCAGCGTCGTTGAAGCGGCAGGTGACCTATGCCGTACGGAACCGGGCAAGCTCCTCGCCGGTGCTGGCGTCGTGGGCGTGCACGGTGCAGACAAGGCACGAATCGTACGAGCGACAGACATGACCGACCTCCACCGGGTCGTTCATATCCGCGATCGGCGTTCCGATCAGCGCCTCCTCGATTGGGCCCAGTTCGCCGCCGTCGGAGCGCGGGCCGACGTTCCAGGTCGTGGGCGCGATGATCTRATAGTTCTTGATCTTGCCGCCTTGCACCTCGATCCAGTGGCAAAGCGCACCGCGAATGGCTTCCGTCGCCCCCCAACCTCGGCCGTCCTTCTCTGTCGGTTTGACATACCACGGGTCGTTCAGCCGGAATTCCCGCAGCGCGTGCTCGGCTTGGCGATAGAGCTTCACCCCTTCGTGCATGCGCGCGAAGTGGCGCAGCATTACGCTTGCCCCGCYGAGCTTCTTATACATGTCTAGCACCAGCGGGTCATAGTGCTGCCAGCTTTCGCCGTGCCGGCCGCCGGCGATGAGCTGCCGCGCGAGCGGGCCTGCCTCGAGYCGGCCGTTCTGGTCGTGGCGAACGGCGACGGCCCAGGAGTATTGACTGTCGTAGTYGACCGGATTCTTGCCCACTGGCTTGGTGACGCGGTCGAAAGGATGCTTGCCGCCCGGCTCGTCGTACCAGGCATGCATGAGGTCCTCGCGGGTGTAGACCTGGTCCATCAGCTTGTGGCTGTCGGTCGCGCCGTCATAGACACCGCTCTTCATCAAGACCGCGGTGTTGCGGCCCTCGATGGTGGGGCGGTCATACTTGTCCTCATGCGGCAGGTAGCCCCACGACACGTATTTGCCGTGCCCCTTGCCGTATTTGTCGACGCCGACGTCGAGGCTCATGCGCCAGAACATGCCGAGATCGGAATTGGCATGTTCGGGCCGTTCGTCCAGCCAGGCCATGAAGTCGTCATAGGATTGGATCTGCTCGTAGCRCTCAAAGGAGCAGCCGAGCCAGACCGGCTCCATCCAGTTGCGGCGGAAGTGCTCCAGGATCGACCAGGCGCGGGTGATGTCGGTCAGCGTCGGCGCGCACATGACGCCGCCCGGGACCATATAGCTCGAATGCGGCCATTGCCCGCCGAGCAGGGCGTAGATTTCCACCGGGCGCCCGGAGATGGTCACGCCGAGCTCGTAGTTGGTTCCCGTGAATGGCGACCAGCGCTTGACGGCTTCCTCATAGTATTTCGAGTGGGAGTAGTTCTTGTGCGTGTAGTCGATCATGAACAGGCCGTAGTGATGCCTGGGCAGGCTCTGCAGGCTTTCCACGATCTGCCCCAGATTGCGGGCAAGGATCGCGTTGCGCGGCACCTCCGTCTTCCAGGCGGTGTCGAGCGCCMAGGCCGCGCATGTCAGGTGGGAGGCGCCGCAGATGCCGCAGGCGCGCGGTGTCACCACCAGCCCCGCCTGCGGATCCTTGTCGCGCAGGATTACCTCAAAGCCTCGGAAGAGCTCGGCCTGGGTCCAGGCGTTGACCACGACGCCATTTTGAATGTCGACGCGCACGTCGAGATCGCCCTCGACGCGTCCCACGGGCGAAATATCAAGTGTTTGAACTGCAGCGGACATGATGTCTTGACCTTTGTCGATCGGGTTCGGTGAAGCGCGGTCAGACGACGAAGATGTCTTCTTCAGCCCAGCGCGGCGAAGCAGCCTTGGCGGCGGCGGTCAGCTTGATGTAGCCGGTCTTGTCGACGCCGGAAGGCATGTCCTTCGGCACGCCCATGACAGTCTGCGTCTTGAAGACCGTGCCCGGCGCCAGATCGAAGAACGGGAATTCCGGCTCGGTRCAGCCCATGCAGGGGATGCCGGCGCGCGTCTTGGACGACTGCCGGTTCCACAACACGCGATTGCACGGCGAATGGGTCATCGGGCCGCGGCAGCCGAGATCGTAGAAGAGRCAGCCCTTGCGTTGGCCGAATTCGGTGGCCRACACCTTGTAGGCGAAGTGCATGTTGCGGGTGYAGCCCGTCTGGGTGAAGGAGGTGAAGAAGGTCTTCGGCCTTTGGAATTCATCGAGCTTGAGATCGGCCCCGCGGCCGGTCGCCACCGCCACGACGATCTGGGTGATCCAGTCCGGATGGGCCGGACAGCCGGGAATGTTTATGACCGGCAGGCCGGCCTTCGACTTGTAGTCCTTGCCGAGGAAGCCGCCCTGGTTGCGCTTGAGGAATTGCAGCCCCTGGCTTTCGGAGGGATTCGGCGCCGTCGCCGGGATGCCGCCCCAGGTCGCGCAGTCGCCGACCGCGACCACGAAATTCGCCACCTTGCTCAAGTCGCTTACCCAGTCGCGCATCGGCCGTCCGGCAAAGCGATTCCACTCGCCCGTTCCGTTCGGCGCGTTCACGACGGTACCTTCGAAGACGAAGATGTCGAGCGGCATCTGGCCCGAGGTCAGGGCGTTCAAGAGCTTCTTCAGATTCTCGCCGAGCTCCAGTCCCAGTGACGGGTGYCAAAGCACGTTGACGCCGAAATCGGTCACGAGATCGCAAGCGCTTGGTTCCTCGGCGTTGAGGAACGACATCGTATTACCTGAGCAGGCTCCGCCCTGGAGCCATAGAAGATTGGCCATTAATTCCTCCTTCGCTACGCACTGACCTTTGGGTGCAGCGCGTCTACGAAAAGGAAATCGCAAGCGGCGTGCCAAGTTGGCGCAAGTGAGGAAAATGACGTTAAATCAGATGGTTGGCATTATCAGGCATATTTTGCGGCGCAACATTGCCCGCGTGTCGACCTGCAAACTATCTTAGCAGGTGGAAAGTTCGTTTATCGCCCGTGCGTCCCGCACGGCCGCGGCTCAACCGTGACGATTGCCGCATGCTGGGCAGGTGACCTCGAGCAGATACCGTACCAGATGCCCTTGCAGCGGCTGCACCAGTGACCCGTGGCCTGGTGCTCGGGCGCGCCGATTGCCGTGGCCATCGCGCCGAAGCCCAGATATCGCGTCGGTTCCGCATGTCCGGACGGAAGCACGCGAGACTGGGGAAAGCGAATGACGGCTGCGCCCGGCTGCTGCGGTTTGTCGTTGCTCATGATGCCTCTCAACCGTTTTCGTTGAGATTGTAGCGCTTGATCTTGTTGGCAAGCCCCACGCGCGACAAACCGAGTTCGGAGGCGGTGCGGCTCTGGTTCCAATGGTTGCGGATAAGAGCGCGCCCGACGATCTGCTTTTCCAGGCTCTCGACCTGGTCCTTGAGCGTGGTGCCCTCGGGCACGAAGCCCCTGAGGCCGTCGCCCTGCTTGCGAGCGGATGCGGCGGCGAGCAGCGAGGGCGCCATGTTGCGGGTGGTGATGTATTCGCCATCCTTGGTCAGCGCGACCATGCGGCGGATCTCGTTCTCCAGTTCGCGGACGTTGCCGGGAAAGCCGCAGAGGGCGAGCTTCTCCAGCGTGTTGGCGGTGATGCCCAGAACCTTGCGGCCCATGGCATCGGCATGCTTGGCGGCAAAGAACTCGGCCAGCGGCCCGATGTCGTCCGGTCGTTCCCGCAGCGGCRGCACCTCGAACTCGAAGCCCTTCAGCCGGAAATAGAGGTCCTGGCGGAACCTGCCTTGCGCGACAAGGTCCTGCAAAAGCTTGTTGGAGGCCGCGATGATGCGGACGTTGCAGTGGATGACCTTGTCAGCGCCCAGCGGCTTGACCTCGCCTTCCTGGAGAAAGCGCAGCAGGCTGACCTGAAAGGATGGCGACACATCCGAAATCTCGTCGAGAAAGACCGTTCCGCCATCGGCGGCGCGAAACAGGCCGAGGCGATCGGAAATCGCCCCCGTGAAGGCGCCGCGCTTGTGGYCGAACAGCTCCGATTGCAGCAACTCGTCGGGCATGCCGCCACAGTTCTGGACCAGGAGAGGACTCGCGCGCCTCGGCGAATTGTAGTGGATGGCGCGCGCCAAAAGCTCCTTGCCGGTACCGGTTTCGCCCTGGATCAGGATCGGCAGTTCCGTCGCCGCCGCCTGCCGCGCGAGATCGCACATCTCCGCCATCTTCTCGCTGGCGTAGACGAGCTTTTCGAACTGATGGCTTTCCGGCCTGAACGCCGGGTCGCGGCGCTCTCCGAACATGAGTGCGCCGGAAATCTTGAATTCCCGCGAAAGTATGCGATGCCGGCGATGAAGTTCGCGCGCTTCCAACGCCCGCTCGACGACAAGGCCAAGCTGCGCCGGGTCGAGCGGCGTCAGAAGGAACTGATATATCGCGGCCTTGGAGAGCTCATGATGCGATACCGACGAAGGAGCCCGTCTCACATAGACACGCATGATCTCCGGATGCGAGACGCGCAGGCGGGTGAGGAAATCGAGGCCGACGGTCTCATCCTGCCGGTCTTCGGCGACCGCGAGATCGACATGAATGCTGCTCATCGCGGTCAGGGCTTCGGCCGGGCTGCCGACCAGCAGGACCCGATAGGCATAGCGTTCCGACAGCACTTCCAGGCTGTCCGACCAGTCGCTGCCTGGACGAGCGACAATGACGACCGTACCCGAATGATCCATGAAACTATGTTTCCAAAGTGTCTACTTGATTAGCAGTTCGTTCTCCTCGGCGCAACGTMGGTGTGTCGACTGGCCGAAGACTGGAACCTCACCCATTTCGCCCCGACGGGGGGARCAATTCCAGGAACAGCGTGTAACGACTTTCGTGCGGAATTGCTTGAAAAACAAAGAGAAGGGGTGGTTCGCCGGTTCCTTGAAACAGTGAAGCGCTCTAACGTCCTGTGGGCAAGCAGGCGACAGAAATCAACCGGCTGGTCCGTCAAGGAGGTGAAAGGGTGGAACTCGGGCGACGACCATGGCAGGGCTAGATT
This sequence comes from Mesorhizobium sp. LCM 4576, assembly GCF_001854815.1. NCBI lineage: Bacteria > Pseudomonadati > Pseudomonadota > Alphaproteobacteria > Hyphomicrobiales > Phyllobacteriaceae > Mesorhizobium > Mesorhizobium sp. LCM 4576. The sequence goes on along the minus strand of NZ_MDDT01000008.1, from coordinate 29,951 downwards.
GCGCAGGATCAGATCGGCGCCRCTGAAGTTCTCATGACAGGTGAACTGGCTGGGGGTTATCACAGTGCGCATGCCGGCAGCGCGCGCGGCCAGAAGCCCGTTCCTGGAATCCTCGATGCAGAGRCACTCCAGGCCGTTGAGGTCGAGATCCGAAAGCACCAGTCGATAGACCTCCGGATGCGGTTTATTGGCGCTTACGTCCTTGCCGGTGCGGATGCTGGCGAACAGTCGAAGCGCCTCGGCGCCCAGAGTTGACCGAAGAAGCGAGACCACGTCGGTCTGCTTGTGGTCGTGCCGATGGCGAGCACCAGACCCCGGTCGTGGCCGATGAAGGGGACAGGCATTGAAGTTGGTTGCAGGATACAGGACTTAAACATTCGGCATGGAACCGGGTCGCGCCAGCGGCAGCAATCGAAGATCGGGGGCTGTGCTGCCGACAATGCCCTTCGACTAACGAAAAGTTCTATTCGGGCGGCCTCGTCGGCTTTAAAGGTCACACCCCGCACTTGCCAATTTTGCACCCGAACGGTATCAGGCGGCCCAGTTCTGCCCTGCTTTAGGGTTGATGAACCCGCTCGGGATCAAATTCGGCTCTGATACCGATCGGGAGCCCCAGGCCTTGAATCAAATAGGAAGTAAGATTATGTTCCCGATCGGGAGCAAACGATGACCAAGACCTCTCAATCCATCGGCGCCACGAGCGCAACAGACATCGCAAAGCTGCTTGCCCAGGCAGGTCCTTCCCAGGAGCTGGCGAAGCTGCTTATGGAAATCAACGCGTCTGGCGACGCCTTCAAGAACGTCACGAGAGACCCGTCGCGCCCCAAAGACACGATCAAACTCGCCTTGAACGCCACAGAGATCGCCAAGGCAATTTCGCAGATTCCTCCAACCCAAGCCCTGGCGAAACAAAGTGCAGACATCAATGCGTCCAGCGAAGCACTCAAAGCGGTCAGTAAAGAATATTCACGTCAAGATGAGGCCATCAGGAGCTCATTGGACACGAGGGGAATTTCCGAGGCACTTACCAGCGTCAATGCCCTGGCGGACGTCAGCAAACGACTGACCGACGCAATGCCGCAGGTCAATCTGCAGCTTCCTGATGTTTCGGAATTCATTACGACTGCCCTGCCCAGAACGCTTCCCGACGCTTATCTGCCTCGCAGCAGCGGGAGCAGTGATGAGGACGAGGGCGCCGGCGCCGCCTCACCGCGCCATGGCRAGACGGATACGTTAGGGCTGGAGATCGTCTCCGCCTCAGATCTTGGGCGGCTAGTCCGGYGCGCTCGCGAGGGCCGACATCTCTCACAACAGAGTTTTGCTGACCTTGCCGGAGTGGGGCGCAGATTTTTATCCGAGTTGGAGAACGGCAAAGCCACACTTGAACTCGGCAAGGTCCTGAAAGTCGCGCACGCAGCCGGCATATCGTTGCTTGCTCGGGAACGATGATACATGGAGGTACTTGCCCTCGATGTGAGGCTCGACGGTTTCGCTGATCCGATCGGTGTCCTCGTGCGTGACGAAAACGRCTCAGTCGCCTTTGTCTACAAGGCTGATTACCTTCGAAAATCAGATGCGACCGCGTTGTCGCTCTCCCTCCCGCTCGCCGAAGAGCCTTATAACGACGTGACTACGCGAGCATTCTTCGACAACCTTCTGCAGGAGCGCGACGGTGTGCTCAGCGACGTGATGGCACGAGAAGGCCTAGCCCGCGATGACATAGCTGGCTTGCTGTATCACCTTGGAAAGGACTGTGCTGGCGCACTTTCCGTTCTTCCGTCCGGATCGCCACCGACAAAGGTTCCGGGCGACTATGAACAGGACTATGTACCCATTTCGCAAGATCGCATGATCGCGATCGTCGAGGCACTCCATCTGCGTAAACGCTTGCCTGATGGAACCGAAGATCCGTCTCCCTTGGCTGRCATACAAAGCAAAATAGCCGTGACTGTTCTGCCGGACGGTAGGTTTGCTGAACCGAGGCACGGATCTGGAGCGCCGACGACACACATCCTCAAGGTGCCCGACCGCGATCATCAGCAGGATGCCCGGTATGAGGCCGAGGCRATGAGACTTTCCCGAGAGCTTGGCTTCAACACGGCTGAAGCCTCAATGGTGCCGATTGGCGGAATCGATGCGCTACTGGTGACTCGCTTCGACCGAGGCAGRGATCGACAGAATAGGATCGTGCGTCTTCATCAGGAGGATTTCGCGCAGGCGCTCGGTTTGGCCGCTTCAATGAAGTACGAAAGGCGTGGCAAGGCAGGCCGGCGCTTCGACGTTTCGGCTATCCGCAGGATACTTGAGACGACAGTCGATCCCGCCCAGGCCAAGGAGACCTTCATTAGGGCTACCATATTCGATCTCCTGGTCGGCAATAACGATGGACACGCAAAAAACTTCGCGCTGCTCTATGAACGGGGGGGCAGAATCCACTTTGCGCCGCGCTACGATATCCTGCCGACCAGGCTGGATGACACTCTGACAGACGAACTCGCTTACAGGATCGGTGAGGCTGAAACGCTCGATGGAAGTTACCTCAGAAGAGTTCGATGCGTTTCTCCTAGCATTGGGAATAGAAAGTGCTGCAGCACGCAAACGCATGCATGAGCGTTACCCATCGCAGATTGCATCGGGCCTCGCTGACTGCCTGAGCGCTCTTGAAGCGCGTCAGGCGAAGCGTTTCRCTGACTTGATCGCGACCAACATGCGCGTGCTCCTCGGTGCGCTGAGATTGGAAATACCCGATTTGGCGAGGGACCGAGACGAGTTCATTGGCCGAGCCGGCGGATGGCTGATGAGTTGAAATCCAATAGAGACTTGCCGCTTATGTACTCGGGACATAGAAAAACCGGCGGCCGACGCATACTGCTTGGGGCGGGGTGAGGGACATGAAAMCGTCGGCCGCCGGTGTGCGGCAAGAGTGCGTCATCAATGACGCCGGCCCGGAAGGGCCGACCATCAGTCTGCCAACTTATGGTGAACAGATGGTTACGATCCGCAGGCTTCACTCGCCCTCTTGTTGGGCAATCTCCCAAATAGCCCATTGATCGCCGGGATATTGACATTGCGGCTGGCGCGCTACACGCTCGAGGTATGGTCGAAGAGGATACCCACATCGTATCTCGTTTCGCCCGCATTCCCATCGGCGGGATGCGGGGATATCGATTGCGCTAGCCTCATATTGYGGTAACGATCCCTTGRCCTCGCCACCCTGGACGAGGCTTTCAGCATGAGCAGTACCTCGTCCCATTACCAGGACAGAGTACACAATGGCACAGAACATCTACGACCATCCCGACTTTTTTTTGGGCTACGTCATGTTCCGCGATCACGAGCCCGATGGCGCAGTGCGTACCTGCACGACGCTGCCGCCGGGCCGGGTGGACCGCTCGCCATGCGGTACCGGAAGTTCCGCCAACCTCGCGGCGCTTTTTGCACGCGGCCTGGTGAAAGTCGGCGATGCCCGCCTCTCTCGGTCCATCATCGGCGGCGAGTTCACGGCCGAGGCGATAGGCGAAACGGAAATCGGCGGCCGCAAGGCCGTGCTGCCGCGCATCACCGGCCGCGGTTATGTATACGGGCGCTCACAATTACAACCGTTCCCTGCCGGCTTTGTGCTCTCCGACACTTGGGGACCTCAGGTCGATCTATTGACGTAAGTGAGACAAGGATGGGCAAGCTGATTGGCGGCTTAGACTGTTCTCGTTATGGCGGAATCCGGCGATATCGGCGCGGTAATCGTGAAAATTTGCCGCGGAWGGATCCCGTCCCATCGCTTAGTACGGTCGCATAGGCTAAGCGCCGAACGCTGCTGGCGCGCTGGCGCCGCTGGAAATCGGCTGGGCAAAAGGAGTTTCAGCTCAACTTTTTGCCGCTGCCGTCCTCGCGAGGGAAGCTATCCGRCACTTCAAGGCAACGGCGGGCGACGCACCGTCAATATGGCGAGTCGCGCCGTCCATCGCGGGGATGCCAATGCCCTAACGACGCGAGCAAGGCAGCGCTCCTCAATCTGACGAAGTCCATTGCTGCACCTTCCGCACTGATGGCGTGACGGCCGTTGCAATCGCGCCGGCGGGGTGCGAACCGACATGGCTGACGATTTTGTCGCGGCGCCCGGCGAGCAAGCCGCGGTCGCGGATATTCCGATTGGCGAGATGGCCTTGCCGGCCGAGGTCGTCCAACTTGTCGCCTTCGTGATGCGCCCATCGCAGGCCTCGGTCAAAGGTGCGACGCTCGACGCCGACGGCGGCAGTTATGACGAGCACCGCATCGGCAAACTGGGGAGCGGCAGYGCTCACCACATCCGGTGAGCGATCAACACCGCACACGAACGATGCGCCACGGTTGCGATCGCAGATCAAGGCGAACCCGGCTTACTGCGACGCCGAGCAGCTACCGATCTGGTGGCTCAAGAAGCGCGATCTGATTCCGGGCGGCCCCGACCTCACACCCGAGGAGATTAAGCCGAATCTTCTGGAGGAGATCGTCACCACCATCCCCGCCCTCAACTAATCCCTCCTGGTCGCGCGCGCTGGTTCCTTCTATCGCAAATCCCAGCCGAAGCCCGCCGGCCGTTTTCGGCTCCCTTGTAGCCATATCAACGGCCGCAGATCACCGATTGCGTCGGCGCTGCCAATCCGAAGCATCCACCGTTGGCGCCATCACCTCGAGCACGACAATATCGTCTCTGTCTGGCCTCGAAGGCGCGCAGCACGTTCAGGTGGGCCGAGTTCGCGTTCAATGGTTTCTTGCGCTGAGAACTCAACCGGTTCGTGGCCAGGACCGTCTCATGAAACTACTGCTCGGTTGCGGATTTTGCGGCCTTAGGGACCTCGAACCCCGATCGAGAATTGGGCCGTCAATACGGCCGGTTACAAATGCGTGTCAATCCGCGAACCCGGCAGGGATTCGCCGATTGAAGGGGACTGGCGGTAGGGCTGTTTTTGATCCAGTGCTTCACAGGTGGGCGTCTGCCCCGGTTAGCCTGAAAATTCAAAGTTATAGCTGCATGGAATTCATGAGATTACACAAAGTGCAAAGTGGAAGGGCGAAATGTGATCCATCCGTAATATGGATGGACATTATCCAAGCAATCGATTTTCAAGAATCCAAAGTAAAGTGTAAAAAGTACGATGGGGGCCATCATCAGGAGTATGTCCGATGGCAAACCCTCTTCGCGGCATGACTGGACCCGGCACCGTCTTCAGCAGCGAGAGCGACGATCTGATAGAGCGGCCTCATGGCATTGACTGGATCGACCGTCGGGGCGGCCACGAGTCCACCCCGTCCGGAGAAGTCATTTGCGGCGCAAGGAGCGACCAGATGTTCGGACAGGAGGGCGTTSACTACCCTCTACCCGACAACGTGCGTGACAAACCGCGCACTCTTAGGATGTTTTGACGTGCTTGATGGGTGATGAAATGCGAACTCTGCTTATTGACCATCATGCCCATCTTACACGCACGATACAGGGGGCGCTCGAGGATTGCGGTTTCGCCGTTGATGTGGCTCGTACCCTGGACGAGGCATCCACTGCATTCTGTTGTGCGAGCTATGACATTCTCCTGTTGGAGTTGGTCATGCCGGACGGTGATAGTTTGCCCTGGTTGACACAGTTAAGGAGCAACGGTCATTCGGTTCCTGCGCTCATCATGAGCAGTATCGACGATCTCGAAAAGCGTATTGCGATTTTCAACGGTGGTGCGGACGATTTCCTGCCAAAGCCAGTCTGCACCGAAGAACTCATCGCCAGAATGCGGGCCATTCTGCGGCGTTCAACACAGATTGCCGATCCCACCGTTGAATTTGGCAATCTACAATTCGATCCGATCGGTCGACAAGTTTTCGTTGGGGGCCAGCCAATAAAGATAGCACGCCGCGAATTGTGTATTCTCGAGCATCTACTCAACCGCGCAGGTCGCACTGTTCCACGCGCGCAGCTGGAAGATAGCCTCTATGCGTTCGACGATGAAGTTTCGGCCAACGCCCTCGAAGTCGGCATCTATCGCTTGCGCAAAAACCTGTGTCAGTCAGGGGCAACCMTCCGAATCAACACAGCGCGTGGCATTGGCTACATTCTTGAATCGATTGACGCACGATCTGCCTAACCTGGTCGCATGTTGAAAGCGAAGATTGCCTTGAAAGTCGTTCCTAATGGCCATTCCCCCGCCAATCGGCGGTCGACCGTCATTGGCGGTTTGAGAACTATGGTTTCTCCTTGCCCGGCCTATCTTCTTTGCGCGCTCATTTTGTTTTCCCCATTTTCTGCCACGGCCCAAGACAAACGGTATGAAGGCGCACCGCGTGCCACTGCCAATAGCATCAACGGCACGCTGAATCTTTCCTCTTCGCTCGGCAAGACAATTCATTTATCCGCGCCGGCCGCCAGCGTCTTTATTGCTGATCCGACGATCGCAGATTTTCAGGCACCCTCGAATAAGACTGTCTTCGTCTTTGGCAAGAAATCCGGGCGGACCAGCCTATTTGCCTTGGACGCCAACGGGGAGGCTCTCGCCCAGTTGAATATTGTTGTCACTGAACCAATCGAGGATCTGCGCGCCATGTTGAGGACTCGGGTCGGCGACTATCCAATCMACGTCAGCTATACGCCACGCGGTGCGATCCTTAGCGGGACAGCGCCCAATGCCCAAGTCGTCGACACCGCGACGAAAGTCACTGAGCAATTTCTCGGTGACGGCGCGCAGGTCGACAATGAGATTCAAGTCGCTGGGTCGTTACAGGTCAATCTGAGTGTGCGCGTAGCTGAGGTCTCCCGTAGCGCCATGAAGGAACTCGGTATCAACCTGTCCGCTTTCGGCAAGATCGGCAATTTGACAGTGGGTTTGGCCAGCGGCAAAGGTGGCGGTTCTGGTGCGGCGAGCGGCGGCGGTACGRCCGGCGTCGCGTACAATGATGGCAATGTCAGCCTTGGGGCGGTTCTCGACGCGCTCGCAAAGGAGCATGTCGCTTCTGTCTTAGCTGAGCCGAATCTCACCGCGATGTCCGGTGAATCCGCCAATTTCCTGGCCGGCGGTGAATTTCCCATTCCGGTCGTGCAGGGGAGTGGGCAAGTTTCGGTTGAATTCCGTCACTTCGGCATCGGCTTGGAGTTCGTGCCAACGGTGCTTAATAACGAGCAGATCAATATTCGCGTGAAGTCGGAAGTCAGTGAACTGTCGACACAAGGTGCGGTCCAAATCAACGGTATTTCTGTGCCTGGCGTCTCCACACGGCGTGCCGACACCGCCGTTGAGCTCGGCAGCGGYCAAAGCTTCGCAATCGGTGGGCTGATCAGGCGGAACGTCAATACTGATATCCGCGCCTTTCCCTGGCTGGGCGACTTGCCGATCCTCGGCGCCCTTTTCCGTTCTTCATCATTTCAAAAGGAGGAGACGGAACTGGTTATCATAGTCACCCCTTACATCGTGAGGCCAGGATCAAATCCCAAGCAGATGAGCACGCCTACCGATCGCCTCGGCTCGGCTTCCGACGTGGGGCCCACTCCGATGAACTCATCGGAAAATCCGCCGCAAGACCACGCTACCGGCGGCTCAGGCGTCCTGGACGGCTTCATCATTGAATAGTGACGCCCAATAACGATGCGGATCACAATCCTTCTGGTCGCTCTGAGCGCGAGCGTGAGTGGCTGCAYAAGCTCCTCGCCGGTTGAGTCATCGACTGAAATCCTCGTCCGGCAGGAGAGCAACGTCTTGTTCTTGCAGAGCCTTCACTCTGTCGAACGGCAGCGTTTGCGTAATTTCATTGCGAGCACCAGCCGTGGCCGGCCCGATGCCGTCCATATTTCTATCAGCGGTCCGCCCTGRCTGRCCGCGGAGGTCGCCAGTCAGGTGATGGGGATGGGAGTTGACGCGTACCACATCCGCCTCTTTGAACAGCRCCACCGTTCTGCAGCGCGAATAGAGGCGATTGTCTACGATAGCCTCCCCCCTGACTGCCCGCCATTGTCCGGTCCTTTAGCCAATGACAGTTCCTTCGACCGGACGCTTGGCTGTTCGACGCGTCGCAATTTGGCGGTCATGGTCAACGACCCGCTCGATTTGATCGACAACAACGCTGTCAGGCCAAGTCTCGGTGATCGCGCGGCTATCCCGGTTGCCAAATACAGGACCTTCGAGACGGGCAAGACCAGCAGCGCAGAACACGAAAAGTAACAGCAATCATGACCATAGCACATACGCAACCAGGCATTACGCATGACGGCGTTTGCGCAAGGGCAGGAATGGTCGTTGGGTGGCAATGGGTATCGGTAGAGGCGTCACGCAACGGGCGATGCCCGGGGGCCATTAGGCGATCAGACTTGAGGAACCTCTTCCCAAAGGTCCTTCAGAGTGTCATCAGAATGTTGCCTGATTTCCCCGGGAATGAAGTTGCAATGATTGGATTTGCCTGATCGGCATTTCGGGCGTGAAATACCTCCTGTCCCGCGACGCATTTTCGATCGGCCTTGTACCGTATGCGCAAGGTGATCGGGATAGCTAGGGTGCTCCCGCTGTAGACGCTCGAGAAGCCCGCAACTCGTGCAACCAAAGCCTCCCCGCCACACCCGCGGATGGTGATGTTTATGGGAAGAGCCGGACGACAGCCGCGCTTTCAWTGAGTTCGCTATCGCAGTCGGACAAACGTCCCCTTGCCTGCCAGGCGATTCTAAGACCCCGCCAGGAACAGATCGATTGAAGGCTACGCTCCGCGTCGATGATCGGCATGCGGGACTTGTTGCCGGCGACATCCACGAAATCCTTTTGAATGGTGCGCCGACCATGCAATGGACGATCTATCGCACCATCGAGGGGTTCACCCCGTCGCAACCCAGCCCACCAATCAGGGCTGCAAAGTCTGCAGCCACTGATTGGCAGATAGGTCAATCCGCGCCGAAGGAGACGCGGATTGATTTGTCAGGCCACGCGTTGAGCCAGCGCCGCCACGCCGACAAAGTCCGAAACGCCTGCCGCTTGCATAGGGCCAGCCTCAAGGCTTGCCTTCAGATTGGTTAGATAATTCTCCGCGTAGGATTTGGCGGCCTCGACCGGTAGGTTGACGCCGGCCGTAAAGGCCTCTTCCAGCGCCGCCTTCGCGAGCCCATTGCGAATCGCGAGTTTGACCTCGGGGCCAGCGACAAGGCCCACAGCCTGAGCAGCGAAATCGAGCCCTGCTTCGGCCAATGCCTTCTTAATGTTGCCTCCACTAATAGCGGTATGAATGAGTTTCCCTGCTTGCGACGCCCCCTCGAGCGCCATTGAAACGGCATCGGCGATTTGGCCCAGGCCCGGAACGAAGCTGAGGAGGCCCACAGCCGTCGCGGCCCAATCAAAAACTTTGGAACCCACCTTGAGGACGCCGTCGATGGCGTGCATAAAAGCCCCGCCATTCTTCTTGGCAGACTTGGTATCCGGCTGGTCCGCCACACCCATCTTCATATCCGCGACCGCGTCCTGATCTGCCGCGGTTTTGGGAACATGGGCCTTCGCCTRCTGAACCGTGCGGTTCGCAACGGTCATATCGTTATAGAATTTGGCGAAGTCCCGGTTGCTAATGTTGCYGGAATCGACAGTATGTCCGCCGCCAAAATCGAAGAACCGATGATGGGTCTTGTAGCCCGTAATTGAATTGTTCAGCAAGCCGAACAATAGGGGATCTGACAGTAGCTGCGATGCCGCTTGTCGTACCTTTGGGCTGAGACTCTTGTCGTCCGCCATCTTCGCCAGTTTGTCGCGAGTCAGGACACCGCTATCAAAAAAGGCTTGCTGATTGCGGTTAATCACATCGAGCGTGTTCAGCTCGGGTTGCGTGAGGCTCATCGAGGATGAAGCGACTTGCAGGAAGTCGTATTTGTGGACCTTATCGATCGAGCCACCATACAACTGCTTCCAGGCATCTGGGTGAGTGAGGAAATATTGTGCGGCCGCAATGACTTGGGGCGGGCATTTGCCGGTTTTTGCTGTGCCGTCAACGATCTTCCCGAAATCACCCAAGCTCAGGTTCTCAGGTAGGTTGTCGGAGTACCGGTAAAGTTCACGCACTGCATCGTTCATGGTCATGACCGTCGGCTGACCATTTCCAGATCCGTCGGATGGGATGTAGTTCTGCTCGTAGCTTCGTGCCTGCTGGTCCTGGAAGGCGGCGACTTGTGGGTGAAGGTCTGAGAACCCGGACAAATCCTTGGCCTTGATCTTGCCGCCGCAGCGRCCATCACCCTGCGAGCCAATGGCATAAAAGAGCTCCGGGTCCTGCTGCAAACTTTCGATTGCAGCCTTAAGATCCGGCGGCGTGGACGGATCATTGGCTAGCCCGCTCAGCGAATCCCAACTGAGCGGGCATTTGTCCTTATGGCGGTTCAGCACCGCTACGATCTGCAGCTCGGGCTCAGTCAGCTTGCCGTCACACCACGTGATCCGCGTGCTCGCTATCGGCGCAGGCGCTATGGGAGGTGGTGCGACGGGAGGTGAAGCGACTGCAGGGGGGGCTTGATCCAACGATTTGAATGCCTCCCTCAGAGTGGGTGGCATGAGCTCGAGCGGGTGCTGTCGCAAGTCTTCCAGCGATGCCTTCACATCTGGCGGCAGTTCGTCCAGCGGGTGCTGCTGGAATTCGTCCATGRACGACTTCAAATTCGCTGGCGACGCGCTTAGTTGCGCGATGGAATCGGAAACTTTGTCCTGCGGCGAGCAGCTGGACAGCATCGCCTGGAAGGGCAAGAGCGCCCCTTGCCCGGTCTGGGCGACAATTTGGGAAGAAGTTTCTGGGCCCGCGCAGGCCTGTGGAGAGAGGGCGGGGTTGGAGCTATTTGCTGCCGAAAGGCTAAGCGACATCGTGCATCCTCACAGTTAAGATCAATTGCGTCACCTGGTGCCACCGTCGTTCCCGACGAATACCGAACGCCGGCCGCATGACTAACGTGCGGCTAATCAATGCTGCCGATTTTTGGTTCCTCGTCAGCGACAACACCGGTTACAAGCTTCAGCTGTCGAACAGCTGACGAGTGCGGAAGGAAACGCGATTGTTAGCGAATGGCGGCCGTGTTGCTTCCTGYGGGAAGCTGCGGTGTATGCTCAATTGTCATCTCTGGCTCTGTGCAGGCTCACGGACGACGCTGTCCTGGTGCGGCACCTCGGAAGAGAACGGTCCTTCAGGTCGCCCATCGCGAACGACCACGGTCGAGGAGCCACGAAACAACATCAGTTCCGTCTCCTTTGGGGGCGTCCCGGTGTCGTGAGGTCGCGCCTGTGCCTCCGCTACGAGACCGTTGTACGTCTGCTCTACAAGCACAATGAAGCGGGGTGGGCCRGAAACCATGACCAGGCCGTTTCCCGGTGCCGGTCTCACGACGTAGCGCTCGTCGGAAATTCCAAGCTGATCAAGGGCCGCCTTGAACACCTCGAAGCGGACTGAAGTCAAAACCAGCATACGAGTCTGCGCTTCTTTCGCAGCAGATACGTGGAGCACAAGCCCATCATAGTACCATTGGAGATCGTAGAGCTCGGTCAAGCGATCCAGAAACGCGCGCGGCGACATACTCGGCATACGCCCGCGGATGCGCCCCTTTACCTCGGAGCTGACGTCGACGTCGACATTGAGGTTGTTGCCGAATTCTCGCAAAGCGGCAGACAGGTCCTGATCCAGAACTGTATACCTATAAGGCGTCGACGGCAGCGACAGAGGGRCCGGCAGCGTTGTATCAATGCCGGTGGAGAGAAGGATTACGAGAAAGAGAACTCTCATCCCAATGTGCAGAATGGTGGATTGGAGTGTATTTTCCGGCATCTTGTCCCAAATCGAAAGCTGAAATTCGTGCTGACCTGAACGCCGAACGTGGCCTTTAAATGACGCTTCGTGGCCAGTTCGTCAGCTTGTGGTCAGTTGGCGTCCCTAGGACAGCAGCTCGATAGCAGGTGATGAACGATCAACTCATCACACTCAAACAGAACAACTGAGTCTTTGCATGACAATTGGTGTTACGTCCATCTCTGCCAATTTTGCCGACAACCTGTCTAGGGTGGGGGCAACGTCGGCGTGCGGCGAGCATGCCCAGTTTGAGTGCGCGCTTGTAGAGGCAGCCGCCTCGATTAAGAACGATGGCCCGTCGGCGAYGGCGGGGGCGGGGCCTGTTGCTCCAGTCCTGGAGGTTTCGCGCGCGACAAGCGAAACGAGCCCGTTGGGCGACCGCGTGCTCCAGACCCTTTCATCGCTGTACAGGGACAATGCCGTGGCACCTGCCACGCCCGACCAAGAGGTGCCCCTTGTGAAGGACGTCCTACCCGGGCCGGCGGAGCAGTTTCCTTCCCAAGCAGGGTCGGGAATGCGCATGTCAGGCGCTCCGCCAGGAAGGGAGAATTACGAAGCGATGATTGCTGGTCTGCGGGAAGTATACAGCGCCGTTACTGAGGTTTCTCTTGTCACCAAGAGTATCAGCGGCGCTACATCATCCGTGAACACTTTAATAAAACAAGGATGAACGAGGCGCATGATCGCGTCACCGCACGGCGAAGGCATTGATCGCCGCCCGCCTGGTCGGCGATCGTGTCATTATGTTTTGCCGCTACTCTTGATTCTGAGTGGTTGCAAGGACGATCTCTACACAAAATTGCAGGAACGCGATGCCAATGAGATGCTCGCGATTTTGCTTGACAACGGCGTGGATGCGGTCCGCGTCGCCGCCAAGGATGGGACCAGCACGCTCCAGGTCGAAAATGAGCAGGTTGCCTTCTCAATCAACCTGTTGAATGCGAAGGGGCTGCCGCGTCAGGTTTTCAAGAATCTCGGCGAAATTTTCCAAGGATCAGGCCTCATTGCCTCGCCGACCGAGGAGCGCGCCCGTTACGTCTATGCGTTGAACGAAGAATTGTCGCATAMCATTAGCGAAATCGACGGCGTTTTCTCAGCACGTGTCCATGTTGTTTTGCCTGACAACGACCTGTTGCGGGAGCGCGCCACACCATCCTCGGCCTCGGTATTCGTCCGGCACGATGCCAACATAAATGTCTCGGCTTTGCTGCCRCAGATAAAGATGCTCGTTGCAAACAGCATCCAAGGCTTGTCGTACGACAAGGTAGAGGTCGTATTCGTGCCGGCGGAACGGCCGGCAGTCGAGCAACGGCCTGCCTCGACCCAAGCAGCTAAATCAATTCCGGTGCCACTTCTGGCGGTCATTGTGGGGCTCGCCGTGGCAGTATTCGCGGTGCTGTCCTACTTGGCCAGTTCTCTTGTCTATAGGCGGAGGCAGCCATCGCAACGAGCAAGGCTCGAGGGGCGCTCGGGTGTTTCAGCGATCGGGGCCGCTCGAAAAAACACCATCGGCGATGCCGCATAGGAGGTATTCCGAATGCCAATACGGATGCAGACCCTCAAACGCAATGACTCGTTCAAATTGCCTTTTACGGTCTTGGGCGAGCTTGCCGCTTCAACCCATCCGACCCGCCTTGCTGCACGCCTTGACCCAGCTTTGTCGGCTGCGACGTTGGTGCGGCTGCAGAACAACCAAAGACTGCAGCCAAGACTGGCAAAATTGCTCCTCGACGATGGAATGGACCTGAATGGCAGCGTCTGGGGGTCGGACCTTCTACACGGGCATGATCCGCGCCAAGCTGCTGTGTTTGCCGGTAGTATCTGGCATGCCCGTTCGCTGCTGAAGCTGGTTTCCAAGCCTGAAGTTACCGTTCTGATCGAACGTATCGGCGCTGAAGCGCATACGTTTGGTATCCGACACCAGGCGCAGGCGATCTCAACCAGCTTGATCGCGGATCCGGAAAAACTCGCCCGACAGATTGAAAACGATGGATTAGCCTGTCTTGGGGTTTGGCTCGATGGGCATTCTTTGCTCGACCGCCACAGGGTGTTCCTACGCTTGCCCGTCGGGACCGCGGYCGAGAATCCTGCGACCGAATACCGCCATGCRGCAGACCAATTGTTTTCGCTTGTGCTGGCTCATCTGACGACTGAGGTCCCTGCGATATGACGCTCGACGATATCGAAGCTCCGGTCGCTCCGCGGATGCGCCCCGTCGGGCCGCTGGTCCCGGCCAGTGAGCTCGAAATCTGGCACAGTGCCTTTGRGGCGCGCGCGGCGGCGGAACGGTATCTGCTGCGGGTTCGCAACTGGGCGCGCATAGCATATCAGCGGGAACGGGAGCGCGGACGTAGTGAGGGGATGAATCGTGGCGCTGAGGAAATGGCGCGGCTGATCGCGCAGTCGGTCTCTGAAGCGGCACGCCAAAGGACAGCCCTGGAGCAGCAATTGCCACAACTCGTCATGGAGATCGTAAGCGACCTGCTGGGCGCTTTCGACCCTGGTGAGCTGTTGGTGAGCGCCGTTCGTCACGCGATCGACCGGAAAGGCGGCGCGGAAGTCCGCCTTAAGGTGTGTCCGACGCAAGTCGATGCCGTCGCAGGCGAGTTCGCTACATACGACGGACGGGAAGRCCGGCCGAAAGTTCGAGTTGATCCGGATCCGGCGCTGTCGCCGCAGCAATGCGTGCTGTGGAGCGACTATGGCAATGTCGATCTTGGACTTGATGYGCAATTCCGGGCGCTGCGCCTCGGCTTTGGATTGCAGTGCTAAACAAGGCGAGCTGTGACCAAACTGCTACCACAACACAACAGTCCAGCTGTAGACAGGACACTGGATGCGGCGCTCTCGTCTGTGAGAGCGACGGCAAAGCATATCGACACCCGTGTCGTGCGCGGACGCCTAACTAGGGCCGTCGGTACTGTTCTCCATGCCGTGTTGCCGGATGCTCGAATTGGGGAACTTTGTCTGCTGCAGGATCCGCGCACCGGACGCTCTCTCGAAGCCGAGGTGATCGGTTTCCTTCAAGATGGCGTGCTGCTCACCCCGATCGGTGACATGGTGGGCCTGTCCAGTCGCGCAGAAGTGGTCGCTAGCGGTCGAATGCATGAAGTGCCGGTCGGCCCCGATTTGCTTGGCCGCGTGATCGACAGCTTTGGCCGTCCCCTCGACGGCAAAGGCGCTCTCAAAGCCGACCAAACGCGCCCGCTTCGGGGCAAGGCGCCCAACCCCATGACAAGGCGCATGATCGAGCGACCATTCCCACTTGGCATCCGCGCCTTGGATGGTCTCCTGACRTGCGGCGAAGGCCAGCGGATTGGGATCTATGGAGAGCCTGGTTGCGGCAAGTCAACATTACTATCGCAGATCATAAAGGGCGCGGCGGCCGATGTTAACATAATTGCCCTCATTGGCGAGCGCGGGCGCGAAGTGCGCGAATTCGTTGAGCGACACCTTGGGGAAGCGGCTCTTCGTCGTACGATCGTTGTGGTCGAAACATCCGACCGCTCGGCCATGGAGCGGGCGCAATGTGCTCACATGGCAAGCGCGCTTGCCGAACATTTTCGTGAACAAGGGCAACGCGTCGTTCTAATGATGGATTCCTTGACGCGCTTTTGCCGGGCCATGCGCGAAATCGGACTTGCTGCGGGCGAGCCGCCGACCCGGCGAGGCTTTCCGCCTTCCGTGTTTGCCATGCTGCCAGGCCTGCTGGAGCGCGCGGGCATGGGTGAGCGTGGCTCAATTACGGCCTTCTATACAGTGCTTGTCGAAGGTGACGGCATGGGGGATCCCATCGCAGAAGAATCGCGCGGCATTCTCGATGGCCATGTCGTCCTCTCACGCACCATCGCTGCGCGATCCCATTTCCCCGCGATCGATGTGCTCCAAAGTCGCAGCCGCGTAATGGATGCGGTCGTGCCTATGGCACATCGCGAGGCGGCATCTACGTTCCGTGATCTCCTCTCGCGCTACGCCGAGTCCGAGTTTTTGGTCAAGGTCGGCGAGTACAAGCAAGGCAACGATCCGCTTACCGACAGGGCTATCGATTCGATCGGCGACCTGCAGGAATTTTTGCGCCAGGGACAAGACGAGGCGAGCGACTTTGAGGAAACCGTCGCATGGATGTTGCAGCTGACCGAATGAATTGTTTCCACGCTACGAGCTTGCGGCGTTTGAAGGATATGCGAGAGCGTAGCGCCTTTCGTGAGCTGTCCAAAAAGGAAGCCAAGGCCCACTTAGCGGCCGAGGCCGCACAGCATGCTTCCCGCGAGCTTGCAATCGCACAGCAACACTGCGCAAGGGCGGAGATGGGGCTTTACCAACGGTTTGCAACGCTTGATGCCTTGTCCATCCAGGCGCTCGATCAAGGCCACCTCCACATAGAGCGGCTTGAGGCTGAGGTCGCCTTGAGGCGAAAGACGCTTGATAACGCCTGCATCGCTCAAGAACAGGCCGAGACAGCGGCGTCTGAGGCAAGGTCGCTCTGGATCAGCTGTTCGGCGGCAAGGAACAAGTGGCAACAAATCGAGGACGACGTCCGGCGCGGCGTCGATATCCGCTCTCAGACCGCAGCCGAGACGGAGGCCGACGATGAGATCCTGCTTCGGTACGCGAGTGTCTCGCTCACCGAGGTGGCGGGCAAGTCAATCTGATGACCACTAGTATTCTTGTCGTGTCGCAATGGTGCCGTCTTGTAGGGCCGAAAACACATTGAGCACGCACGATTCCCTGAAGCCAAAGCTAAGTCTGTCCCACGACGTCGTCTCGTGGCTCAACGAATGCGCACACCCCCGCACGCCTTTTCAGTGCCGGCTCGGCGACGAGCCGCTATCGGTGCGAATGGGACGGCTTGTCTGGCAGCCGGAATCGCTTCCCATCCCAATGCTCGAGTGCATTTGGCGGCTCGGAGATGAGACGATCGTCTTGTCGATCTCCCGCGCACTGATAGAGAGGCTCATCTCGACCGTGCAGAGCGGCATTGGCCTACCTTCCGAGCCAACCGGTTCACTCGTTCTCGAACTCGCACTTGAGCCGCTTATCGCTCGGCTCGAGGCTCAGACGGGGCAGGACGTGCAACTGGCTCAGCTGCGCGAAACCACCATGCCACCTCCCTATCTCGAATACGACGTCGCCTGCGGCCCGATCAACGGCAAAGCTCGTCTGTGCTTATTCTCGCCTCTCAATGGCCCGGTGCCGTTCGCGTTCCACGCCCTGGGGGATCTGATTCGACAGCTGCCGCGACAACCCTGCGAATTACCCGCTGAGCTCCCGATCCTGGTTGCAGGAAAGATCGRCTCGCTTTGCGTTCCGGCGGCGCTTATTCGCAAAACTTCTGCCGGTGATGCTTTGATACCAGACGTATTACCGTTCCACCGCGATCAGGTCATCCTCTCTGCGGGCCGGCTCTGGGCCGTGGCAGATGTTGCGGACGACAGCCTGATCCTGCGGGGGCCTTTCCGCCCGCAACCATGCCCTTTGGAGTATGCGCACATCATGACAGAACCGGAATTGCAGCAAGGGCCATCGGATGCCGAGCTCGACGATATCGAAATCACTCTGGTTTTTGAATGCGGCCGCTGGCTGATGCCGCTGGGGGAACTGAGGAATGCAGGCGAAGGACATGTCTTCGAACTCAATCGGCCGGTCGACGGTCCGATCGATATAGTTGCCAACGGCCGGCGTATCGGCCGTGGCGACATCGTGCGCATCGGCGACGAGCTTGRCATCAGGCTACGTGGCAGGTTGGCTTGCAATGAGTGAGATTCAACCAGGGATCCTGGCGCTTCTTGCGGTTACGGCTGGRCTGGGTCTGCTGCTGCTCACAGTCGTCACAACCACGGCCTTTATAAAGATATCAGTGGTTCTATTCCTCGTCCGCAATGCTCTCGGGACGCAGACGATACCCCCGAATATAGTTCTTTACGCGACGGCATTAATTCTCACCGTTTTCGTTAGCGCGCCTGTTATCGAGCAGACCTATGAGCGCGTCACGGACCCGAAGCTCCACTATCAAACCTTCGATGACTGGGTTGCCGCTGGCGAGGAGGCACGAGAGCCTTTGCGTGACTATCTCAAGAAGTTCACAAGCGAAGAGCAGCGCCGATTTTTYCTATCTTCGACCAAACAAGTCTGGCCAGAGGAAATGCGCGCCAGGGCGACACCTGATGATTTCGCCATTCTCGTACCGTCCTTTCTAATTTCAGAACTCAAGCGTGCTTTCGAAATTGGCTTTCTTCTTTATCTTCCGTTTATATGCATCGACCTCATCGTGACGACGATTTTGATGGCGATGGGCATGTCAATGGTCTCCCCAACAATGATAGCTGTCCCTTTCAAACTATTTATATTTGTTACTATCGATGGTTGGTCCCGACTAACGCAAGGGCTTGTGTTGAGTTATACAACGCCGGGAGGTTGACCATGGATGAGGCCAGCATTGTAGCCCAAATAAGCCAAACCTTAATCGTTTTCATGATTTGGGTTCTGCCGCCACTTATTGCCGCTGTGATTGTCGGCCTTGGCATCGGTATTATCCAGGCGGCAACACAGATTCAGGATGAAACCTTGCACCTGACAGTGAAACTTTTGGTCGTTGTTGCGATCCTTGCTCTGTTTGCTCCTGTGCTAACCRCTCCGCTCATCGAGCAAGCCGATTACGTGTTCTCACAGTTTCCCGCGATTATACCGAGTCACTAGCCTTCATTATGTCTKGTTCGTCACCCGCCGATGCCCAAATGATCATCCATGCGGCCATCGAACTCATCATCGCCGCCGGTCTTGCTGCGGYTCGCCCTGCCGGCATTATGCTGGTCCTGCCTGTATTTACGCGGTCTCAACTTGGCGGGCTAATCAGAACATGCCTTGCGGTCGCGTTCGGGCTACCGTGCTTGGCACCCATCAGAGACGGATTACAGCTGCTCGATGCTGATACCCGTTTCATCCAAGTGACACTGCTCGGTTTGAAGGAGATCTTTGTCGGCCTGCTACTTGGGATTCCACTCGGAATCCCGATATGGAGCCTCCAGGCGGYCGGTGAGCTTGTCGACACCCAGCGCGGCATCACCAGCCAAGTCGGTCCGGTAGACCCTGCGACGAACACTCAGGCATCCGCGATGGGACTTTTTCTCGGAATCACAGCAATCACGATCTTCGTCGCATCGGACGGCCTGCAGATCATGATCAGCGCCCTTTATGGCAGCTACTCAATCTGGCCCGTATATCAATTTCATCCCGCCCTGACCTCACAAGGGGCAATGGAATTAATCGCACTTCTCGACCGGATTATGGTGACGAGTTTACTAGCCGCCGGGCCTGTCGTGGCCTTTCTGTTACTAGTTGACATTTCGGTAATGATCCTTGCCCGCTTTGCCCCGCAACTCAAATCGAACCGTCTTTCCCCGACGATCAAAAATATCGGCTTTCCGATCATCATGGTCACCTACACTGYGTATCTCATCGACGCCATGGCGTCAGATATCGCACAGGCTAACCGCGGGCTCGAGGCGTTCGAAAAGATGCTGAAATGAGCACGAGCGAAGAGAAGAAACACCCGGGCACTCACAAGAAGCTAAGCGAAGCTCGCAAGAAGGGGCAGATTRCACGCAACACCGATTTCGTCCGCGCCGTCGGCACCTGCGCCGGTCTCGGCTATCTATGGTTAAGAGCTAGCGCGATCGAAGACAAATGCATCGAAGCGGTTTTGTTGACCGACAAGCTRCAGAATCTGCCTTTCAATATTGCTGTCGGGCAAGCGCTAATTCTCTTGACCGAACTCACCGTGACGACCGTCGGCCCGCTGCTTGGAACTGTAGCCGCCGCGGCGGTCTCKGCCGCATTCATCTCTAACGGTGGACTACTCTTCTCGTTTGAGCCGATGGCGCCAAAGCTTGAAAAAATAAATCCTTTTCAAGGGTTTAAGCGCATCGTGACGATGYGCTCCTTAACCGACCTTGGCAAGGCGCTGGTGAAGCTATTAGTCCTCGGCGCTATCTTTCTTTTTGCCATTCTGGGCATGTGGAAAACGATGATCTATCTGCCGGTCTGCGGCATTTCGTGYCTCGGCTTCGTCTTTACGGAGGTGAAACTGCTGGTCGGGATTGGTGCTGGTGCACTTCTGGTCGGCGGCTTGATCGATCTCCTGCTCCAGCGCTGGTTGTTTTTGYGCGACATGCGCATGACTGAGACCGAGGTCAAGCGCGAAAGGAAGGAACAAGAAGGTACGCCAGAGTTGAAGCGTGAACAACGTCGCCTACGTCAAGAGATGGCTGGCGAACCTCCGCTTGGCGTGAAGTCCGCCACATTGATCTTGAGAGGGCGGGCGATATTGGTCGGTCTGCGTTACGTGAGGGGCGAGACTGGGGTGCCGGTCTTGGTTTGCCGCGGCGAGGGCGAGGCTGTTTCACCTATCTTCGAAGCGGCGCAAGCTCTACGTCTAAGTATTGTCGACGATGATGGCCTGGCGCGTCAGCTCATCCAGACGACAAAGCTAGGAAAACCTGTTCCAATGCAGTATTTTGAGCCCGTCGCGAGAGCACTCCATGCCGCCGGCTTAGTCTAGATGCGTAGACAAAATCGGTTTCTCCGTGATTGCRCAGCCTACTTTGCCGCTATGGACCATGGGCAAACCGGAATCGTCTGTGTGTCGGGCCGGCCTCACATTTTTAGAGAATTATCGCAATGTTCGCGACATCGGGACTCCCGTTTCTGCTCAACGCGCTCGGTCCGCCGTCACAAGTCATCTTGYCCCGCCTAGTCGGTGACAGTGAAACTCCTGCTGAGCCGCTAGCGATGTGCACATGGGCAATGCGCACGACGAACGTTCACCGACCGACTGCCGACGGTAGCTGATCCATACGCGCGTCGGACGAGAAGGGGCGGGGAGATTGTCGGCCTGCTCGGCCACAGCGCCGGCTGATTGTAGCGAGCCGCAAGCGGGCGTAGACTGTATTGATGCCTGGTGCTGGAAAGGCGCATCCGTCTCCTGCTAAGAACTCGACGTTCTGAACGCCCAACTCTCGAACGGCACCTGGTTCCATTGACCGATGTCCGGTCCAGAACTGCGCAACTTTTAACTGTGCCGCTGAAGGGCGCCGCACCGCGCTGCCTTCGCCACATCTACAGTTCTGTACGTTCAAACTATCCGAAAAACCCTTATACCGACCAGGGTGTCGACGCGGGGGGGGCGCATGCTGACCTACGCCATCACCGTCCTTACCCATGGCACGACACAAGTTTAGGCTTCCCTGCCCTCGCCGCATAGGTGGGCGTGCAACGCGCTCAGGCAAGCATCCGCACTCTTAAGATCTCGCTGGTGCTGCGGGGCAATCGTGAGATCGGCAAGTTGATAGACAGGATTACGCACGCGCATCAGATCTGTGACGGACTGGTCTTGATCGTCGGTTTTAGTCTTGAGACGCTCGTGCCTCTGATTGCGCCTGATCACGTTCTCGTGGGTATTGAGCCAGATTGAGACCGCCTTCGCACTGACAAGATGCCGAATTTCCTCGAACATGAACGTTTCATCGCCGGTTGCGAGCACCTTCGGCCCTTGTTCGAGCGACTTCTTTATCTCTTTCATCTCAAGATCTCTGAAATGCACCTCCCCATCCTCAGCGAAGATCTTAGCTATGGACTTGCCAGTCTTAGCCTCGATCTCCTTATCCGCATCGACGAATTTCAGCCCCAGTCGTCTGGCGAGCACCCGGCCAAAACTGGATTTCCCAGCGCCCTTCATGCCGACAAGCACGATCGGTCGCGAGCCCAGAGCGCCAAGAATTTCTTGTCCGATCGCGGACCGCGCCGTCGTGTGCTTAGGCGGCTCCACTTTCAATCGACGAATTAGACTGGCACCGACTGAACTATCCGCGTYGGGTTCCCAGTGCGGGATCCCTATGGCTCCGTCAGGGATGACAACCTTGTTGCAAGCGTTTCGCACACGCTCCAAGAGTGGCTCGGCTATCGAGGGATCCAGGGACTCTCGGCTGCCTCGCTGGAGCTCCTGCAGTTTCTGCAGCTCCTTGTACGTGTCATGATTGTCGATCTTGGCCTTGTAGCTGTCGGCCGTGTGGAACTCTACTTCAAAGCGGTAGCCCTCAGGCGTGGCGAGAACAGTCTTGATGCCGACAAAGGTTGGAGATCGCGTCTTGAACCAGTTGATTGTGCTGACCTCCGAATAGCCTCGCTCTTCGAAGGCTAGAATGGCCTTCTTGAAGGCGGGCGTAAATTCCTTGTCGGGGAGTTCGTAAAGATGACGTACAGCGTTGCCGATCAGCTGGGCGCCGGCTTCGACGGGGACCTGCACGCCGAAGAGCTGGTCTGTCATGGAGGCGTCCGACCTCAGCCTGTGCTCAAGATGAGGCATATTCACTTGGATGCCGGCTTTCCTGAGACTCGCGGCAACTCCGAGCGCCGCTGCAGTGATGTTCTCTTCCACCTCTTTGGCACGCGACGACTCGATTTTGGCGCGCTCCAACGCCTCCTCGCGGTTCAGCGTTATGGTCATGTCGCTATCTCCGACGGCGAGCCGGAGGTTGGAGGGCCTGGACAGAAGGCCTTGCTCCGCAGCGAACTTAATCGAGGATTCCATGATGGAAGCCGCCAGAGTGGGGTTGTCCTTCAGCTCCTTCAAGGCTGCATCGGAATCAAAGCTTCCGTGGTGGAGAGCCGCCGCCGTGCTCTTTACATATGGTACGGTGGCTAGGCCCGGGATCTGTTGCAGCAGGCGCTGAAGGTACCCGCTCTTGAACATAAATGTGTGGGCGCCAGTGTCGGATTTATAGGCGTCAGTTCCGACTTTGATACCCAGGCTGAGGAGATTGTTTGTACTTTGCACGAGATCGTGTGGGTTATAACCATCGGGTCGCGGATCGATGCGTGCAGGGTAACGGTCCACCAGAAGCTGGACGCGCTCGCGTGGCTGGGTCGTTACCGAGTAGCTCTCCGCCAGTTCCGGAAATAGCGCGGAAAGCGGTTGGCTTACTGCGACAGGAGCCTCGCTCATGCTCGTGTCCGTTTCGGGCAGGGCTTGCTCCTCCAGCCTCCCGGACCAAGCCTCGAGCTCGGCGAGGAGCAATTCGGCCATCTCGCGCGCGACCGGATGGTTGGCAAGTACGATCTCACGCCGCGCTATCTCGCGCGCGTCCAGAAAGCTCAGAGCGCTGACCCGCTCCTGCTCCAGCAGGCTTCGAATATTTCGCTTGAGCTGTGGGTGAATGCCTTCGTACGTTCCGAAGATGGCACGCTCGGCAAACCACTGTCGCGCTTCGTGGGATTGAGCCAGAAAGCCTCGCTGCAAGCCGGTGTAGATTTCCAGAACGTTCCGCGTGGCAGCGAGGATCTGGCTGGCGCGACCGAACTTGTAGTGACCGTTGTCAATCGCCGGAGTATGGGACTTTGGCGGCTTGAGCGAGCCAAGCCCGCGCGCCTGCTCCTCTTTATCGAATTGCCTCACATGCTCGTAAAGCAGCGGCCGATCGCCGATAATGATGACGCTATCCCCGTCGAAATCGCCGTCAAGCTTTTTCTGTTCGCTGGGCGGCACGGCAACCACCGAGCCCGGGGCAAACACCTCCGTCGCCTGGAGGATGCCGACGCAGTCGACCGGCGTGTCCACCTTCGCGCGGTCCTTGCCCGTGGTCCAATTCGAATGGCACTTGACGTCCTCGGAAGACATCACAAGCCCTCGGTCGGAATAGTCGGCGGGCCACATCTCATCCGGCACCACGATCAGAACGCCTTTCGCAAACAAAGTTGGATCGTCGGCCGCTAGTTCCTCGCCAGACTTATGCGCGACATTGAAGCTGTATTGGATGGCCGTGCAGTTATCGAGAAACACGGCGGTCGGATCTCCATCGACCGCCGACTTGACTTGCTCAGCGGCGAACGGCCTCAGGTTCGGCTTGTCATAAGGGGATCGCCCGATTAGCGTGCCGCCACTGCTCAAGGTCTGGCTCTTGAGCGTTGGCACATGCAGGCAGCTGTCGGCGGACGGGACGGCGATTGCGCCCGGACCATTGATGTTTGCCGCCGTAACCGTGCGAAATAGCTCTTCGGACGTCAACTGTGGCCTTTCCTTGCTACGTAGCCAGGTCAGAGCCTTTTGGCGCGCCTCATCCGCCACTTGCTCGCTGCGCGGATAATGTTGCAGCGCCGAGACCGGGAGGGACGTGTTCTTTGCCTCACCATAGGCAAGCACCCGGTCCGGACCGTCTTCCTGCTCGCCGCCACGACGAACGGCCGGCATGAGATTCGCCAGCGAGGCCTTTATGAAACCGCAGCCGTCATGCGGTCGCAACGCGATTGGCCCTTCCGGCCCCGTCAGCCTGAAGGGGTGCGCCTCGCCCGTGGGACGGTCCGGCAGCAGCACCAATTTGAAGGCGCCTTCCAACGCGTAGTCGTGAGGAGATAGATCTTTGATCGCCGGAGGCGCCGCAAAGCCCCTGCGCTGAGTGTAATAATAGGCCTCCTTGAAAGGTGCCCAGGCGCGCGAGAGCTGCTCGAAGGCAGTGCCGGGTGCGGTTTCGGCATAAGGGATTGCCAGCAACTTTCCCCCGGAAGGCTTTGTTGGCTCGCCTGGGGCACGCGCGGCAACCTGAGACACGTTCAATCGCGGCGGCTTCAATTTGCTACCGCCGAACAGGTCCATGCGGTATGGCACGCCATCGACGGTGAGCGTCCGCGCCAGCATGAATGCACTCGGGGTCGCTGGCAGTTGCACGGCGACCACGGGCAGTCTTCCCGAGGTCAGGYGATGGAAAATCGAATAGCGTGTTTCGGGCTCGCCGGGCAACGGYCGCCCCTGCATGTCCACCACAGGCAACCGCATCAGTCCTGCATCGCCCTGCGGCGGCCTGGGCTCGTGATCCATGCTCTGCAGCACCTGAAGCACGTCGAACACTGAGGCCGGATGCTGCGCCTGGATCGCCGCCGCATCCTGTTCTATGAACAGGTCTAACGCATCCACCGGACTGTCGGCCTCGATCTGCGCGATCAAGTTCCAGCTCATGTTGGAAAGGTCGCCTTCAATGAGACCGCGCGTCCTGTGCAGGATATCCTTGGTCTTGCCCTCCAGCTCTTGTTGCCGCACCCGCAAGTCGGCCCGCTTACCCTCGACATACGGCGACCTGAATAGTCTCTCCAGCACCGCACGCGCCTTGAGCGTCTGGTAGATCGATAGTGCGGGGGAGCGGCTCGCAAGCGGGCCGCGCGTCCGCTCGGCATCGCTTGCGTTCAGATGCGCTTCAATCTTCTGCTCAAGAACCGGTTGAAGGTCGTTCAGCAACGTCAGAGCCTGCCTGYGGTGCCAGCGCAGCGGCTTCTGTGGGCTGCGCGCCAATGGCAGCAGAGCCGCACACATGTTACCCATCGTTTCCAGATCGACCTGCGTCGCAAAATCAGGGGCTTGACGCAATTCCGAGAGCCGATTCAACCCTGCCGATGCCAGCAAACCGAGATCGTCGACCAGTCGAGCCTTACCCAGTCCCTTGAAAATGATCGTGATGTCTAAAGGGCCGGCCTGCGCCAGCCGCTCATTATCATAGTTCAGATAGTGAGCGAGTTTGTGCAACCGATCCTTCGGCAGAACGGCGTCTGTTATCTCGCCACTGTCCTCTGCCCTCACGATCATTCGCGACAGAGCATTGACGATCAGGCTAAGCTGAGGTGTGGTGAATACACCAAATCGCTGTCCCCGAGCACCTAAGCTGCGCGCGATGTCAATTGTGGACTGCCTGCACGTCTCCTCTTCCGGCCACTTGCTAAACCCGTTCATCAAGATGGCCATTAACCGCGGAGCGAAATCAGCGAACTGGCGCTGACGTGCTTCACTGGCGATCGCGACTGTGGCTCTGYGGCCGTCCYCCCCGTCTGGCCACTTGCTGAAACCGTTCACCAGGTTCGACAGTCCCTCCGGGGCAAAATGGGAGAGGTCGGCGCGGYGGAGAACCTCAGCGGCAATCGCAAACGTGGCTTCGCGAGGTTCCGGCGACTCCGGCCACTTGCTAAAACCGTTCACCAGATTCGCCAAATGTTGTGAGGTAAATTGAGAGAACCGGGCGGGGCGGCGGAGAACCTCGCCCGCGATGGCGAACGTGGCATCGCGAGGGTACGACGATTCCGGCCATTTGCTGAAACCGTTCACCAGATTCGCAAGTTCCTGCGAAGTAAAATCAGAGAGGCGGACGGCGCGGTGAACGATCGTGTGGGCAATGGCGACTGTGGCTCGCTCAGAACCGGCCTGGTCTGGCCATTTACTGAAACCGTTCACTAGATTCGCCAACTCCTGCGAACTGAAATCGGAGAGCCGAACGGCGCGGCCATGAACTTCTGATGCTATTGCGAGCATCGCGTCGCGACAGTTCGTCTCTTCCGGCCACTTGCTAAAACCGTTCACCAGATTGGCTAAATGTTGCGAAGTAAATTGAGAGTGCCGGGTGCCTCGGCGAAGAACCTCGTTGGCGATCGCGACCGTGGCTTGATAAGATGACGYCCGTTCGGGCCATTTGCTGAAACCGTTCACTAGGTTCGCCAGTCCTTGGGCAACAAAATCAGAGAGCTGACGGCCTTGAACCTCCTCTGCGATAGCGGCCRCCGCGTCGCGRCAGGTAGGGGCTTCCGGCCATTTGCTGAAACCGTTCACCAGATTGGCCAAATGCTGGTGAGCGAAATCGCCGAGCAAGGCGCCGCGGCGCAGAATCTCATGCGCGGTTGCAATCGTGGCTTGGCGGCAGTCCTCCGCATGCGGCCATTTGCTGAAACCATTCACTAGATTCGCTAGTTCGTGCGGAGCAAAGTCAAAGAGCTGGCCGGGATGGACCTCCCGTGYGATTGAGAACGTCATCTCGCGACAATTCGGTCCATTCGGCCACTTGCTAAAACCGTTCACCAAGTTCGCCAACTGCTGGTGAGTAAAATCAGAGAGCCGGTCGGCTCGGCAAAAAAGTGCGTTGGCGATTGCGTCTGCGGCTTGCTGAGAATCCGCCTCTTCGGGCCATTTGCTGAAGCCGTTCACCAAGTTCACGATGTCCTGGCGATTAAATTCAGAGAGCTCGAGCTGGCGCGTGCCTCGGCGACGCAGTTCAGAGGCTATGGCGATTGTGGCTTGGCGAGCCGACGCGTCTTGCGGCCACTTGCTTAAACCGTTCACCACTGTCGCCAACGCTTGCGGTGCAAAGTCATAGAACTGGTCGGCGCGGCGAAAGACCTCACCGGCGATTGCAATGGCGGCGGCGCGGCAGCCCTCCCCGTCCGGCCACTTGCTGAAGCCGTTCACCAAGTTCGCCAAGTTCTGGTGAGTAAAGTCAGAAAGCCGATCGCGGCGGAGGACCTCGCTGGAGATTGCGCCGGTGGCTTGGCGAGACCATTCTTCTTCGGGCCACTTGCTGAAGCCATTCACCAGGTTCGCCAGGTCCTGGGGGGGAATATCCGAGAGTTCGGCGCGGCGCAGAACCTCACTGGCGATCGCGGCAACGACTTGTTGAGATGCCACCTGCTCCGGCCACTTGCTCAAGCCGTTCACCAGGTTCGTCAGGTTCTTGTAATCAAAGTCCGAGAGCCCAGCGTCGCCCCGTGCCCGGCGAAGGACCTCGCTGGCGATCCCGACTGAGACTTGCTGAGATGCCGCCTCTGCTGRCCACTTGCTGAAGCCGTTCACCAAAGTCGCCAGTGCCTGCTGAGTAAGACTAGGGAGCTGGTCGACGCGGCTAAAAATCTCGCCGGCGATTGCGATCCCTGCWTCGCGACAATCCGCCATGTCCGGCCACTTGCTGAAACCGTWAACGAGGTTTGTTAGGTTCTGGTGAGTAAAATCAGAAAGTTGAWCGCGGCGGCCAATGACCTCACTGGCGATCGCGACTGTGGCTTGGTGGCAGCCCGCATTGGTGGGGCATTTGCTCAGCCCGTTTACCAGGTTCGCCAGCTCCTGCGCAGTAAAATCAGCGAGCCCTTCATTAAGGGCGCAGCTGGAAAGTTGTGTGGCGATGGCGACTATGGCTTGGCGGGACGATACGTCTTCGGGCCACTTGCTGAAGCCGTTCACCAAGTTTGCCAAATCCTGATGGTTGAAATCGGAGAGCCGGGAACGGCGGTCACGACGCAGAACTTCCACGGCGATCGCGCTCGTGGCTTGGCGAGACGACACGTCTTGTGGCCACTTGCTGAAGCCGTTTACCAAGTTTGCTAGCTCCTGCTGATTGAAATCGGAGAGTCGGGAATGCTGGTCACGGCGCAGGATCTCCCCGGCAATCGCGACTGTGGCTCCCCGAAATGAGTCCTGCGCCGGCCATTTGGAGAAGCCGTTCACAAGATTTGCCAGCTCTTGGTGAGTAAATTCAGAGAGCCTGGAGTGCCGGCTGCGACGCAGGACCTCGCCAGCGATCATGTCGGTGGCTTGACAAATGACCTCCTCTTCCGGGCACTTGCCGAAGCCGTTTACAAGGTTCGCAAGGTCCTGGTGATTGAAAGCGGAGAGCCCGGGGTCGCTGCGAGTGCGGCGAAGGACCTCCCCGRCGAGCGCAATCATAGCGTCGCGGCAATCGCCTGCTTGCGGCCACTTGCCGAAGCCATTTGCAAGGTTCGCCAAGTTTTGCTGCGCAAAATCAGACAGCCGGAAACGTCGCTCGGTGCGACGGCCGACCTCACGGGCAACGGCTTCCGCGCCCCCACGAGTTTCCGGCCGCTGCGGCCACTTGCTAAAACCGTTCACCAGCAACGACAGACTTTGACTATTCAGCCCCCCAAGTGCCCTGTCTTCATCGCGGCAAAATTGGGCTATTCTGATAGTTGCATTGCGGCACGTTCTCGACTGCGGATGCCGACCAAACGACGCCGCGAAGAGCGAAAGAGCTTTGGGCTCCACTTCGCACATCAACCTATCATTAAGCTGCGACACCCGAGCTGCAATCGCCTTGCAGGCGTCGACGCCTTCCTCACCTCCGGCCTCGCGACTTACTGCGTTGCATGCTGTGGCATAGCCCCATGATTTCCCGCGGCGTATATCTTCCTCGAAACGTGTGACAAATTGACTTCTGAACTGGGCGGCGGCCTTTTGCACGAAGTCTGCATGGATTCCGTCATCCGCTCCCTGCAGCCGCCTGTCATACTCCACTACTGCACACGAGAATCCAACGATGTCCCGGGCGAAGTAAATTGCGTCTAGACCTTCGTTAGATTCTTGTTCTGAGAGTGCACTGCTCTGGGCGGCGACACCACTCATGCGCCGCCTTTTTGATGAGCGATCCAGGCCTGTTGCGGATTGCCTGTGCGAGGCACTTGGCCGCAATCTGCTGGACTGACCGGTACCGTGGCCCTCCGTACCGGAACGCGATGAACGTTCCTCCCAATTTGTCGCGCTGCGATCCGGCAGATAGCGAGCATCAGGCTGAACGTCACGCGCATCTACCGAAGGGTCATGTGAGGGGCGGTGTCGGGCATCGCTGGTCGAAGGCGGCCTTTGAGCGGAGGAGGTTCCTGAATCTCGACTGTCAGAGTGCAGACCCTGCATGACCGAACTGAACGCCGTGGCATCGTTTCCAGCGCCAATATCGGACCCAGCATGGGACCAGCGGGGGCCTGATCCGCCTGGCGCATTCGCACGTCGGTTAACTCCTGTCATAAGCCGTCTCCCTTGCAACCGATGATGCGCCGATTACMCAGTGCGGCCGCGACCTGAGCGAGCGAAGCTCCTTCGGCAGCGCCGACGAGACGTAATTCGCCACAACCAGCGTGCGGATCGTCGTTTTTGAACAATCGCGCGCTCTGGCATGGAATACTCCCTGCGACTGACGAAACCCTGACGTGCGCTAGCCGAAATTGAGGTGGATCATGACGATGCCTGACATGTGCAATGTATTGAAGGACGGCCATGAAGGCATCGGCATTGGCGGCGCAAACGAATTTCAGATAGTGAACGATGGCTTGTCGGCCCTTCATACGCTCCTTCGCGGTCGTCTTGAGAGCCCGCCTTATGCAGGGTTGTTATGATGCCGAGGGGCTGGGCGCAGGGAGCACCACCTCGCCGCGATAGCAAAGCTGCGACCTAGCCCGTCTTATGCACGACGATAGGGTCGACGATACGGTTGATGTCGTTCACGGCCATCAGCAGCTGTCGCTCTTCAACGCCCACTACTACAGGCGTTGCTTTCTGCGTACCCATC